>DATCJI010000047.1:0-12660 GCA_036562835.1 Xanthobacteraceae bacterium
GGGAGAGTGATGCCCAAGTGCTGGCCGCGCACACCGAGGGTGCGGGGTTCAGATTACCCATGACCATTGTGGTGGTGGATCGGAAAAACGAATCAGCCAAGATCACGATTGATACCACGGGCAAGATTACTCGCCATTGAACAAACCCGACGGCACCTGCGAGAGGATATGAACGGTTCGCTCAGAAGCAGACTTGCAGCGCCCATAATTGATGATCAACAACGCGCAAAATACGGTTTCCGCGATTGCGAGGAAGGAGCGTGGTTCCCGAAAGCAAGGCACCGCTGGGCGGTCCAATCCCAAGTTCAGCCGGTTGCTGGCAGCTCAAAATCGAAGAATATAAAACATCAGGAGCAGCGCTGGTGTCATGCTGAAGCGTTCCGACACCAATCCCGTTCTGGTCGAGGTCCGGCGCGGCGATGAAGTCGAAAGCTTTCATCGGGGCGCCGCAGCTATTGTAAATGCCAGAGGCGAAATGCTGGCTGCGTGGGGCGATGTGGAACGCCCAATTTTTCCGCGCTCCGCCGTGAAAATGATTCAAGCGCTGCCGCTCATCGAATCGGGTGCGGCCGAACGCTTTGCGCTTACCGATATGCAGATCGCGCTCGCGTGTGCGTCCCATAGCGGCGAGCCCGGCCACGTGCGCGCAATAGAAAGCTGGCTGTCGCAGATCGGCCTCGCGCCGGATGCGCTTGCCTGCGGCACGCATTCTCCGCTCGACGAGCACGCCGCGCGCGATCTCGCCGCCCGCGGCGAAAAGCCCAGCGCACTGCACGACAATTGCTCGGGAAAGCATGCAGGATTTCTGACCACCGCACAGCACATCGGCGCGCCGACCGATGGCTACGTCCTCCGCTCGCATCCGGTGCAGAAAGCCGTGACCCAGGCGCTTGCGGACATGACAGAGTGCAATCTTGACGCCGCGCCATGCGGTATCGATGGCTGCGGCATTCCCGCATACGCACTGCCGCTGCGCGCACTTGCATTCGCCATGGCGAAATTGGTCCGCTCCGAGAGGCTTGAGACCGCGCGGCGCTCGGCCGCCGATCGTTTGCTCGCGGCCGTCTGTGCCCATCCCTGGCACGTCGCGGGCACGGGGCGCTTCGACACGCGCGCGATCAGCGCGGGCGCCTCCCGATTCGTGGTGAAGACCGGGGCCGAGGGGGTGCATGTCGCAGGAATCCGGCAAAGCGGCCTGGGGGTCGCGGTAAAAATTGATGACGGAACGCGGCGTGGTGCCGAGCTCACGATGGGCGCGTTGCTTCGGTGTTTCGGCGTGCTTGGCAACAAAAACGACACCGCATGGGAACAGTCGGTTGTGTCCAGCCGAAGCGGAGAACCCGTAGGGATGGCCATGCCTGCGGCAGCATGGATGGCCGATGCGGAAAGGAACATTGTCCGTTATTGCCGCGCGTGATATTAAACATGAAACGTGTACTTACCTTGCCCACTGAGGAGGCCCTGTGGAACCCCAGACGCAGCCCCAGAGCCGCTCGTTGGGCGGTGACATCATCGAGCAATTCAAGGCTGTTTGCCGCATGTGCCATGGCGGATGCGGCACCATTGTCGAGCGCGTGAACGGCACCATCCGGAAGGTGCTCGGGGACCGAGATAATCCCATCAATCGCGGTGCTCTGTGCTCGAAGGCGGGCGCTGCTTCGGTCGAGCAGCTCTACCACCGGGGGCGCATTGATTTTCCCATGATGCGCGTGGGCGCGAAGGGCGAAGGCAAGTGGCGGCGCGTGAGCTGGGACGAGGCGCTTGACGCGATTGCCGCAAAGATGCAGCGCATCAAGGCGGAGCATGGCGCCGAGGCGGTTGCGTTCGGTCGCGGGACCGGCGTCAACAACACGCACATTGTCAGCCGCCTTGCCAACGTGTTCGGTACCCCGAACGTCACCGCGATCGCGTATTTCTGCTACGGCCCGCGCGTTGCCGTGTCCAAGGTCACGGCGAGTGGCAATTTCTCCCAGAAGGGCTGGGACACCACCCCCATTGCGGATTTCTACGGCAAGCCGCGCTGCATCGTGCAGTGGGGCAGCCAGAAGCGCACCAGCAACGATCACGGCCTGATCGGCCACACGCCGCTCACCGATGCGCTCAACCGCAAGCCGGTCAACATCGTCGTGGATCCGCGCAAGCCGAAGCCTGCGGGAGCCGTCGATCTCTGGTTGCCGCTGCGGCCCGCCACGGATGCCGCCATGGCGCTCGGCTGGATGACGTGATCATAAACGAGGAGCTTTACGACAAGGAATTCGTCGCAAAGTACTGCCATGGGTTCGAGCAGCTGCGCGAACGCGTGAAGGAATATCCGCTATCGAAAGTGGCGGACATCACCTGGTGCGATCCGGAAATGATCGCGCATGCTGCGCGCACCTATGCGACCACGCCCCCAGGCTGCATCGTGTGGGGCAATGGCACGGATCAGCTGGGCAACAACACATTCCAGGCGACACGCGCGCTCCTCATCCTCATGGGACTGACCGGCAACCTCGACGCGCCGGGCGGCAATGTGTTCTACCCCGCGGGCAAGCTCAATTATTTCGAGCTATGGGACAAGCTTCCGCCTGAGCAGGCGAAAAAACGGCTCGGCGGACAGCGCTACAAGGCGCTCAATCTCACGCCTTATGCGTACGCGCATCCGCCCTCGCTCTACCACACGATTCTCACGGAGCAGCCGTATCCGGTGAAGGCCTACATCGTTGTGGGAAACAATACCGTCACCTGCTTCCCCAACACCGCGCGCATCATCGAGGCAATGAAGAAGCTCGAGCTTCTCGTGGTGCAGGACATGTTCATGACGCCGACGGCAGAATATGCCGATATCGTGCTTCCGGCCGCCGGCAATCTCGAGCGCGAGGAGCCCCGCTTTCATCTTCTGACAAAAGGGCCGCAGGCAACGTTCATCGACACGGTCTCACGCAAGCTAGCCGAGATCGGGGAGCGGCGCTCGGACTGGGAATTCATCATCGCGCTCGGCCGCAAGCTGGGCTTTGAAGAGCATTTCCCGACGCTCGAGGAGTTCGCCAATCACGGCCTCAAGCCCATGGGCATCACATGGGACGAGCTGAAAAAGAAGGAGCACGGCATCGAAGTGCCGGTCGAATATCACAAATACAAGAGCATGGGTTTCGGCACCCCGACCGGCAAGTTCGAGATCTATTCCACGATGATGGACGAATGGGGCTACGACCCGCTGCCGGCGCATGTGGAGCCGCCGGAAAGCCCGATCAGCACGCCCGAGCGCTGGAAGGACTATCCGCTCATTCTCAATACCGGCGCCAAGCAGCCAATGTATTGGCACTCGCAGGGACGACAGCTCAAGGCACTGCGGTCGCTCAATACGGAGCCTTTATGCGAGATGCACATCGGCACGGCAGCCAAGCTCGGTATCAAACAGAACGACTACGTTTGGATCGAGACCGTGCGCGGCAAGTTGCGCATGAAAGTCACGCTCAACGAGGCGACGCACGAGAAGGTCGTCACGATCCCGCATGGCTGGTGGTTGCCGGAGGCGCCGGGGCCGGATCATGGCGTGTTCGAGGTGTGCTCGAACGTGCTCGTCGACGACGATCTCGACAGCTGCGATGTCGTGCTCGGCTCAAGCCCGCTCAAGGCGATGCTGTGCCGTGTCTCGAAGGCGGAGCCGCCCGCGCGCACGGTGACTCAACGCTGGAAAGAATCGCAGGCGGCCCCTGAGCCTGTTCCGGCGTAAGCGGGTTTCGGCTCATTCCCGCGCAAGCTGGATCAAAAGAGCTGGGTCCCTGCTTTCGCGGGGACGAGCGCCGGTTGAGGTGATATAAAGCGCCCTCATGCTGCAGCAGACGCCGTATCGTTCCGACCCGCGCTTCTTCCCCGCGCCAGCGAAGCCCGACGCGTGTTTGCTGAACGACTGGCACGTGGTTGCCTTCAGCAAGGACGTGAAGGAAGGCGAGCTTCTTCCCATCCGGCTTCTTGGCGAGGAGCTCGTCGCTTGGCGACACGCCGGCAAGGTGCATCTGTGGAAGGATCTCTGCATCCATCGCGGCGCGCAGCTCTCGAAAGGCTGGGTCGTCGATGGCACGGTCGTGTGCCCGTACCACGGCTGGCGTTATGACTGCGAGGCGAAATGCGTCCTCATTCCCGCGCACCCGCACACGCCACCGCCGCTGAAGGCACGCGCTTTTCCGCATCGAGTAGAAGAGCGCTACGGGTTCGTCTGGGGCTCGCTCGGCGAGCCGGCCCACGACATCCCGCCGTTTCCGGAATGGGGCACCAACGATTTCCGCATCTTTCATGCGGGCCCGTATTACTTCCGGGCCAATGCATTCCGCTCGGTCGAGAATTTCATCGACGCGACGCATTTCCCGTTCGTGCATTCCGGACTCAACGGCGTCCTTGCCGCGCCCGACCAGCTCAACGACTACAAGGTGACCAAAGGCCCCGAAGGTCTGGCCACGACCGGTGTGCGCGTTTATCAGCCTTACGGCGATCACCGTGAGGTGCCGGTGAATGCCGAATATTTCTATCGCGCGCTGCGCCCGACCACCGCCTATTTCAACAAGCATGTGCGCATCGCCGACCCCAAGCAGGCAGAGCGTGGCAGTGACAACGATCAGTTCTGCACGTTCTTGACCGCGCAGCCGGTGGACGAGGTCAACTGCGTCATCCGGCTGGGGATTGCCATCAATTTCGGCCCGGAGCTTACCGAGGAAGACATCCTGCGCCGGCAGGACAGGGTTTTTGCGCAGGACCGCGCCATCGTGGAGACGCAGCATCCCGAGCGCATTCCGCTCGATCTGAAAGAAGAGCTGCACATACGCTCGGACCGTCTCGCCGTCGAGTACCGCCGCTGGCTGCGCGAGCTCGGCGTCACCTATGGCACCTACGGCGATTAACTTGCATTGACCGCTTCGTCATTGCCGGGCTTGACCCGATAGGAGGCCGGCTCGTCTCGCTCAGTTGTCATCGCCCGCGTAGGCGGGCGATCCAGTAGCCATCAGACGTGCGGTTTTGGTGTGACAGCGTGATATCACTCGTGCATTGAATACTGGATGGCCCGCCTTCGCGGGCCATGACATCGCGTTGATGCACCGCTACAGCGCCTTGGGCAGGTGCATTTGCTCCAACGCCGGCAAGCCGTATTCGGGCCAGCGCTTCGCCACCGCCTCGAGATGCTTGCGCGACGGCAGCGACAGGGGCGGATATTTCCAGCGGCGCGTGGCATCGATGATCGCCTTCGAGCCGAGATCTTCCATGGGAATTTCCTCGGGTGGGTGCCCGGAAGGATCGAGCTCGACCGCCGCCGTATCAGGAAGCACGCGCATGTCGCGCGCCGGATTCACCCGCCACGACAGAATCCATTCGCGCATGAACGGGTCGCGAATGTCGTCATCCTCGTCGGCAACGATGATCCATTTGTAGTAGCTTGTGCCGAAATAGCCGAGCACGGCCATGGCCAGCTGGTCGACATGGCCGGTATACATTTTCTTGAGGCTAACCCATAAGGTCGCGGTGCAGCCACCTGCTTCCAGCGCGTGAATGTCCACGATGCCCGGGATACGCAGCGTCTCGCGCAGATGCTTGAGCAGGTTCGCTTCCAGCAAATTGCGCTTGATCATGCTGCTCTCGCTAGGAGGAAACTGGCTGATGATGCCGAGCAGTATCGGATCGGCCCGATGCGTGATGCACTTTACGTTGAAGACGGGACAGTTGCGTCCGCCGGCCATGAAACCGGTGAACTCTCCAAACGGGCCTTCCTTTTCCAGATAATCGGTGGGGATCTCGCCCTCGATCACGATCTCGGCCGTCGCGGGCACTTCCAGATCGACGGTTTCGCATTTCACCAGCTCGACCGCCTTGCGGCGGATTCCTCCCGCAAGGGCCAGCTCGTCGAGTCCGTAACGACCTGGTGCAACCAGATAATGCACCGGGTCGGCGCCGATATAACACGCGGCGGGCATGGCTTTTCCGCGCGCTTTCCACTTGGCGTGATGAATGGCGCCGCCGCGATCGGGGGCGCCGAACAGAATGCCGTCTTGGTCGGGCCTTTGACCTGTCCGCGGCGAATGCCGATGTTGCGGACCCCGTTATCCGGATCTTTCGTGACCCACAGGGGAGTCAGGTATGGCCCCGCGTCTTTTTCGGGCGTCCATGTGGGGACGGGCAGCTTGTTGAGGTCAACCGCGGAGCCCGTATGTATCACCTCTTTACAGGGACCGGTGCTCACGATGACCGGCTCAACCGGATTGCTCAGTCCGCGAATGGTGCGCTCGTGAATGGCCGCGGGCGTGGAGTCGCACTCCAAGGCGACGGACATCATTCGGGTTGACGCCGCAATCACGCCCGAGACAACGCGTCCTCGGGGGTAGTTTTTGATGTTGCGGAAGCCGAAGCCATAGCGCCGTTCTTCGGGCATGCCGCGAAAGATCATCCGGCCGATGGCGGAGATCTCCCAATCCTTGTCCACT
Source organism: Xanthobacteraceae bacterium (assembly GCA_036562835.1). GTDB lineage: Bacteria > Pseudomonadota > Alphaproteobacteria > Rhizobiales > Xanthobacteraceae > VAZQ01. The sequence continues at coordinate 6,450 of DATCJI010000047.1, forward strand.
TCCCGGTCGATCCAGCGGACGAGGTTTTCTTTTTCGAGCCGGTCGAGATAGGGCCGAAGGCTGTCATACGGCATGGCTTATTCCTGAACTGTCCGGAGCACCGCGCACGCGAGCAGACGAAAGAAACGGCGAGGCCGTCACTCCGGCAGCGGCTTGCCGTTGGTCTCCGGCAGGAACGGCCCGACCACCAGCGCCAGAATGTAGATTGTCGCCACGATCATGCATGCATTGCCATAGCCGCCGAATTTCACGATCAGCGTCCCGGAAACGAGCGTGCCGATGGCAGCAAGAAAGCGCGGGCCGTTGAAGATGAAACCGACTGCCGTAGCGCGGACGCGCGTGGGAAAAAGCTCGGGCAGCCATGCCGACATCCAGGTGAACTGCCCGGAGGCGAAGCAGCCGATCAATGCCGCAATGAACAGCAGCACGTAAAGATTGGTGCTCAGCAGAAAGAACGCTGGCGTAAGCACCAGCGACAGCGCGAAGAATATGAGTGTGATCGGCCGGCGGCCGTAGGCATCGGCGAGAAAACCCATTCCGATATAGCCGACAATAGCCCCCACGTTATAAACCATGCCGGTGATGCTCGCCCACTGCGGCGCAGCAAGCCCCGCTTTCGCCGCGATCGAGCCGATATAGGGCGGAATCCAGCTCGATATGCCCCAGAAACCGACGGCCGATGATGTTGCCATCAAAAACGCGATAATGGCGCGTCGCCGCGTTTCCGGATCCGCAAACAGCTCCGCGAACGTGAAACGCGTGAGCGCGCGATCTCCCATGTGCTCGCCGACACCGCTGCGCTTGCGCGCACGTGCCGCGCGGCGGCGTTCGTTTGCCTGCTCCCACACCGGCGATTCCGGAATTGCCCATCGAATCCAGAGCGTGAGCAAGGCCGGGAGCGCCCCGATCAGATACATGGTGCGCCACGCACCCGGCCCGGTGGTTCCCACGAAAAACCAGACGAATGAAGCAATAAAGAAGCCGACGCCGAACCCGCACTGAAACAGCCCGATGCCTTTGCCACGGGCGTTGTCGGGCCAGAATTCGGCGGTCATCGATGTGCCGGTTACCCATTCCGAGCCGATGGCAAGCCCCACGAGAAAGCGCATGACTGCGAAAGAGACCCAATCCCAGGCAAATGCGCTCAAGCCGGTCATCAGCGAATAGCAAAGGATCGCCAGAATCATCGTGCGCTTGCGGCCGATGTAATCGGCAAGAACTCCCGCCGTCATGCCGCCGATGGCCCAGCCGCAGAGCGTGGTGGCGATGATTGCGCCCGCATAGGCGGGTATCTGCGCGTGCAGCACCGGGTCCAGCAGCTGGCGCAATGCCACTCCGACCGTGAGAATCAGCGCGTAGGCCTCAAAGCCGTCGAACACCCAGCCGAGATTCGATGCGAGAAGGGTGTTCCACTGGGTGCGCGTGAGCGCCCGATACCAGGGTTGAACCACGCCTGCTTCAACCATTGCGATTGCCTCTGCGCCGTTTACGCCGGTTCGGCGTGCTCACACGCGCGCCGATCTGCTTCTGGATGCAGCCCATGTCGAAGAACACAGTCTCGCCCAGCAGCTTGTTCTTTTTGAAATGCCACACCACCAGCGCGCGCACGCGCACGCGCTTGCCCGTCGGACGAAGACCAAGATAGGTGCCGAGATGGGTGCCGCTCCATTCGTTCTCGGTCACGATGCAGTTCTTGTCCATGGCAAGGAATCTGCGCACGCGCACCTTGAAATCGGGAAATCCCGCCCAGTGCTTCCGGTAGCGTTCCGCAACCTTCTTTGCCCCTACGAATGGCTTCCGCATGCAGGCGATGTCATTGAAACATCGATCCGTAAAGCCGTGCAACACTCCTGCCATGTCGTGCTCGCTCTCCGCCTTGATGTGCTCTTTCAGTGTTGCGACGCGCGCTTTGTAATCGGGCATTGCTCTGTTCCACTCCCCGGACCGCAGGCGTGCTGCCGCCGTGCACGACAATATTGCAACTGTATACAGTCTGCAAAGGGTGCACCGATGCATAAGCGTGGGATTGTATTGAAGGCAACGGGGTGCGCGGAGCACAACCGACAAAGCGCGTCATGAAGCTTGCCCTGCCGGATATGATTTCCAACTCGTATTTCCCCGCCATCGCGGCGATCGAGCTTGGCTTTTTCAAGCAGGAGGGACTCGACGTTACGCTGGAACTGATCTTCCCGGTGGACAAAAGCTATGCTGCCCTGCGCGACGGTGCCGTTGAATTCGTCGCGGGGTCGGCACATTCCGCTCTCGCTGCCTTTCCGCGGTGGCGCGGCGTCCAGCTCCTGTGCGCCCAGGCGCAGGGAATGTACTGGTTCCTGGTGATGCACCGCGATCTCAAACCCAGACGCGGTGACATAGGCGTGGTGAAGGGATGCAGGATCGGCGCTGCGCCGTGGGTTGATCTCGGGCTTCGCAGGCTCCTGATCGAGGCCGGAATCGATGTCGAACGCGACAAGGTCACGATCGCGCCGGTTCCGGGCGCGCAAGGTGCTGGCATCAATTTCGGAATAACGGCCGCCAAGGCGCTGGAAGATCGCCAGCTGGACGGCTTCTGGGCGAACGGTATGGGAGCCGAAGTGGCCGTCCGCCGCGGGGTGGGGGGCGTGGTTCTCGACGTGCGCCGCGGCAATGGACCAAAAGAGTGCTTCAATTATACGATGGCATCGATGGCCACGACGGATCAATTGATCCGGCGCTCGCCGGATAAGGCAGCGGCAGCCGTTCGTGCAATCGTCAAGACGCAAGCGGCATTGAAGGCGAACGTCGCGCGCGCTGACGACATTAGCCGAAAGCTTTTTCCGGCTGCAGAAGCCGCGCTGATTGGCGAGCTCATTCGTCGCGATCTACCTTACTACGACGCCGAAATCTCGCAGACCTTCGTCAGCGGCATGAACCAATTCGCGCGCGATGTCGGTATTCTCGACGGCGACGTTGCGTACGAAAATGTGGTCGCGACGCAATTCGCGCCGTTGTGGAAGAAGGGGTGAGCCGGCTGCGCCGGCGATCTCCGCGATTGTCAGCAGGAGAGGAACATGAAAATCGATGGAGGCTGCCACTGCGGTTACGTGACATTCGAGGCCGAAGCCGATCCCGAAACGACGACCGTCTGCCACTGCACGGACTGCCAGACAATGAGCGGCGCTGCATTCCGCGCAGTGATTATCACCCGTCCGGGCACATTCGTTCTGCTTTCCGGCAAACCCACGGAATATCGAAAAACCGCCGACAGCGGGAATATTCGCCTGCAAGGTTTCTGCCCGCGTTGCGGAACGGCGCTCTATGCGACATCGGTTGGGGACGAGCCAAAAGCATACAATGTGCGAATTGGATCAGTGCGGCAACGCAATGAATTGCATCCGCGCCGGCAGATATTCGTGCGGTCGCAGCAATCATGGGTGAACGACCTCAGCGCGATTGCGAAATTCGACGCGATGCCATCGCGCTGACCTGCAGACTTAGGCTGTCGATTCTTTGTTTTGCATCGCGCGCTGAGTGCCCGTAAGGTCGGATGAGTAGGTGAAGCACACGACCGCCGGGAGCTGGCTGCTGTTAATAATCGAGCTCAATAAATGAGGCGGCGCGAATTGCTCGCCGCGCTCGGGGCATTCCTCTCAGGGGTGCCTTCGGGGGTGCGTGCACAGCAGCAAGGCACAAGCGTACCCAGGATTGGCATGCTGTGCCCGGCGTCAGCGCCCCCGCAGCACCTCGCATGGAATCATTTCGACGGGGGCTGCGCGAGCAGGGCTACGTCGACGGCAGAAACGTGCGTGTCGAGCTTCGATTCGCACGAGAAGGGCTGCAAACACTGCCGAAGCTTGCGGCAGAGCTCGTGCAACTGAACGTGGACGTGATGTGTACTTTTGGCGATCTGACGCCGAAATTGGCGCAAGAGGCCACGCGCGCGATTCCGATCATTGCAATTACGGATGACATCGTCGGGGCCGGTCTGGTCGACAACCTGTCGCGGCCCGGCGCCAACCTCACGGGTTTAACAATTCTTGCACCGGAGCTCAGCGCAAAGCGGTTACAAGTTTTGAAAAGCGTATTTCCGACAATCACGCGAGTAGCCACGCTGACCGATCCGACGACCGGCACGGCGCAGGTGCTTCTCACAAGTAACGCCGCTCAGTTCCTCAACGTCGATCTCCAGGTCTTGCAGATCCGGGGCCGGGAAGACCTTTCCGCAGCATTCGAGGCAGCAAAGGTGCGGCGCGCCGAGGCGCTCAATGTCTTCTCATCCCCGCTGCTTTCCTCCTTATCGGGCGAGATCATCGAACTGGCAGCGGAATACAAGATGCCCGCCATTTACCAGTGGCGCGAGCACGTCGAGGCGGGAGGACTGATTTCGTATGGGCCTAATCTTGGCGAGATGTGGCGACAGTGCGCGGTCATGGTGGCCAAGGTTCTTGCGGGCGCGAAACCCGGCGACATGCCGGTCGAGCAGCCATCCACCATCGAGCTCGTGGTCAACCACAAGACAGCCAAGGCGTTGGGGCTGGAGTTGCCGCTGCCGCTGCTTATTCGAGCTGATGATCTGATCGAATAATCGTTTAGAGCATGATGCCGAAAAGTGGGAACCGGTTTTCGGAGAAGATCATGCTCCACCAAATACCTAAAGCGGGAGGGCGATTCAAAGAAAAGCAATCCCGCTCTAGTGTTTCTTCGGTGACCAGCCGTAGGCCTTGGCGCAGGCGCCGCCCATCAGCATCGCTCGCTCGCTGTCGCTCAGACGATCGGTCTTCAGGAACGGCTCGACCGCCTGCTCGTAGTTGACGACCGCATAGGCGCGTGTCCAGTCCGTGCCCCACAGGCAACGGTCGAAGCCCCAGGCATCGAAGAGGCGCGCGAGCGGGTCCCAGATGTCCGCGAACGGATATGGCTGGTGTGAGAGGGTGCAGGCGCCGCTCACCTTGATCACCGCATTCTTGCGCTTTGCAAGGTCCAGCACTTTGGGGAGGTCCGCCCAGGGCTGCGGCGGGGCCGGTGGGGTGCGGGGCTGCAGGATAGCCATGTGGTCGATGATGAAGCGCGTATCGGGATGCCGATCGATCAGCGTGGTCCCTGCATCCACGTTGTCCCAGAACAACACGTTGACCGGAAAATCGTGCTTTGCGGCTGCGCGTACGACACGATCGATCCCCGGATCCTTCGGATCGCGCTTGCTCTCCCGCGTCAGCATGATGCGGACGGCCACCGCGCCGGGGGTCTTTTTCCACTCGGCAATGACATCGTGCACGGCCAGATCGTCCGGATCGACCGGCTTGATGATGGCGAACCGGCCGGGATGGGCTCGTTGCACCTGCTCCGCATAGCTCGCGTCGTAACCGTAAAGGGAAAAAGCCGAGATGAAGATCGCCCCGTCGACGCCCACCCTGTCCATCGCCGCGACCATTTCGTCGCCGGTGACGTGATCGGGCCAATTCGGAACGCTGCGCCAGGGCCGCTTCGGAGTATTCGCCTCGTAAGCGTGGACCTGGGAATCAATGATCATCATCGAGGAAGCTCCTCAATTGCGGAAGGATAACAAATGCTGTGCAAGGCGGTCCGTTGCCGGACGTCTGTGGAAACGGCCGATGCGCCCGAGGGTGTTTGTGGCTTTATGGACACTCTCGCCTCCGCAAGTGATGCTTTGGAAACACACCCGACCGCCGAAATGATCGCGCGTATGCAACAGTCCATAATCTGCCAATGTTTCTGAATTAGTCTCCTCGCATTGAATCGGGGGGACTGGCAATGCTAACGGTTTTCTGGCTCATGGCCATGGTGGTGCCTGCGTTGTTTTTAGGCCACATGGCGCACGAGGAGATCCTGTCACAGCGAGCCTATCGACGCGCAGGCGTGAAGGTCCGCATCCGCCAAGTTCGATAAGCGGCAGCTTGGGGTCTAATCGGCAGGTCCCAGCACCTGCATGAGCGGCAGGAGCTTGTCGTAGTTCTTGAGCACCAAGGCGATGTTTTCCTTGAACTGAATGGGCTTTACCTCCTTGAGCGCGCCCTCGAGCTGCGCCAGCTCCTCTTTTTTCGCCTCATCTGAGACTGATGTGTCGGCCTTGAGCGCGGCGATCTCCTGTCTCAGCCTTTCGGTTGGGTCGGTGAACTCCTTCGTCTGCTCGTCGATACCCGACATGATGATGGCGATATTCAGCGAGACGTCATTATACTCGGCAAAGCTCGCGAACCCGTGCTTCCTTGCGGCC
>DATCJI010000151.1:0-1735 GCA_036562835.1 Xanthobacteraceae bacterium
GGTTTCGACGATCCATTGCGGTCAATGTTGCGCTCCATCTCAAGCGCCCATTCTTCGCCGTCCTTGCGCCGCCGGAAAGTCTCGGCCACATAACGGTTCTTGCGGCGGACTTGAACCCGCCAGTTTCCCGATCCCAATTGAGTGAAGGTTGCCACGCGTGTGCACTCCGGCTTTCGTGTGCACTATGTGTGCACCGGGAGGTCAAAACGGGTACAAACGTGTGCAATTTCGGCTAGTTTGGAGTGCACACGTTCTCCTTCCATCCCATTGAGAGGATAGGATAAACGATTGAAATATCAAGATTATCGCTTTTCCGTGGCACCCATGATGGATTGGACCGACCGGCATTGCCGGGTGTTCCACCGTCATCTCACGCGGCGGGCGCTGCTCTATACGGAGATGCTGACCACCGGCGCCATCATCCATGGCGACCGGGAGCGGCTGCTCGGGTTCGATGCGTGCGAAAACCCGGTGGCGCTTCAGCTTGGCGGCTCGGATCCGAGCGAGCTCGCGCAGGCCGCGCGCATCGGCGAGGCGTTTGGCTATGACGAGATCAATCTCAATGTCGGCTGTCCGTCCGATCGCGTGAAGGATGGCCGCTTTGGCGCCTGTCTCATGGCGGAGCCGGAGCTGGTGGCGAGGTGCGTCGATGCGATGAAGCGCGCCGTTGCCGTGCCCGTCACGGTGAAGTGCCGCATCGGGATCGACGACCAGGATCCGGAGGTGGCGCTCGATACGCTCGCGCACGCGGTGGTCGCAGCGGGTTGCGATGCGCTGATCGTGCATGCCCGGAAAGCTTGGCTCAACGGCCTGTCACCGAAGGAGAATCGCGATATTCCGCCGCTCGACTATGAGCGCGTCTATCGGCTCAAGCGCGCGATGCCTGATGTGCCCGTCATCATCAACGGCGGCATCCCAGGCATCGACGATGCGAAAGCACATCTCGAACACGTCGATGGCGTAATGCTCGGCCGCGCCGCCTATCAGGAGCCATGGCGGCTGCTCTCCGTCGATTCCGATATCTTCGGCGAGGCGGCGCCTCATGCGACCATGCAGGACGCGCTCGAAGCGATGATGCCTTATATCGAGGCGCAGCTCGCGCGCGGTACGCGGCTGCACGCCATCACACGGCATTTCGTCGGTGCATTCCACGCCGTGCCCGGCGCGCGCGCGTTCCGCCGCCATCTTGCCGAGCAGGGGGTAAAGCCGGGCGCCGGTCTCGACGTGCTGCGTGATGCGATCGCGCGCGTCGCTGTGCGTGCGCCGGCGGAGGCGGCCGCCTGACTGCCGCGACGTGAAGAGCCGGATCGCAACATCCGGCTCTTCGTCGATCGGCCTCAACGGAACAGGTCGAAGTGATAATTCACGCCGACGCGGAAGGTGTGGAATTTCGCAGCGTTCCAGTCCGGCAGGTCGTCGTGCTTGAACTCGGTGTAGAGATATTCGGCCTTGGCCGACCATTTCGGCAGGAACGCCCATTCGACGCCGCCACCCGCTGTCCAGCCCATCTTCATCTTGTTGATCGGACCGTCCTTGAATTCGCCGGCGGCAAGGCCGGCGGTCCCGAAGAACAGCAGGCGTGAATCCATCGTCGCGATGCCGGCGCTCTAGTCGACCGCCATCCGCGCGCGGCGGGGGCTGCCCTGGAGCTCCGGATAGCCGGTGAGCATCAGCTTGTCGGCGCGCACGCCCCAGCTCTCCAGGCGGTCGAGGAAGCTCATGCCGAGCAGATTGG
>DATCJI010000158.1:0-6603 GCA_036562835.1 Xanthobacteraceae bacterium
GCGTCTTGTGCTCGTCGCGGCTGGCGTAACGGTCTGCGCCATACCGGTCGACCAAAATGGGATCAATGTGAGCGAAGGCATTCGTCGCGCTGCAAAAGCGCGAGCCGTTTTCATAACTTCCTCGCACCAGTTTCCGAAGGGCGTTCCCCTAAGCATGGCACGCCGCCTCGAGCTGCTTGCCTGGGCGCGAGAGTCGGGCGCCTGGATTGTCGAAGACGACTACGCGAGTGAATTCCGATACGGCGGCCGGCCACTCGCTTCGCTCCAGGGCCTCGATGAAGCTGGGCGCGTCATTTACGTCGGAACCCTGAACAAGGCGCTCTTTCCAGGACTTCGGCTCGGCTACGCCGTTGTACCTCGCTCGCTCCTGCGGCCCTTCGTTACCGCGCGCTATCTCATGGACCGGCAGCCATCGAGCCTTTGCCAGGCGGTCGCCGCCGCCTTCATGGAAGAGGGACACTTCGCATCGCACATCCGCAGAATGCGGGAGCTGTACCGCCAGCAGCGGGATGCGCTGGTCGCCGCGCTCAGACGCCGCCTAGGCGAGCACTTGACTGTGGACCCGCCCGACCAGGGCATGCATCTCGTCGCTTACATGCGGCGAGGGAAATCAGACCTCGCGATCGAACGGGCGGGCCGAGAGCACGGCGTCATCGTTCGTGCAATGAGCCGCCTGTATGTTGAGGCGCCAGCGCAACCGGCGCTGCTGCTCGGCTTCAGCGGTTACCCGCATCAGATCATTGCGCCGGCGGTTGCCCGGCTGGCTCGGGCCTTTGAACGATAGGTTCAACAGCTCGCGTTAACGCGGGTGCTTGCGCGCTGCCGCTTCGCCCCAACAGCAGACTTTAGTTCAGGTCTGGCGTACCTGGCGGATGATTGGATCATTTCATGAGCGCGGCCTATATCTCGTTCGATCAAGTGCGGACAAAGGGAGTGTCCTCTTCGAGTGTTTCAGTCTAGTTGAGCTTGGCAGCGGCACGCTGGTTCAGCTCCAAGGAGGATGCCGTGACACTTCTTCGTCGCCAGTTCACAGGACTTGCAAGCGCCGCCGTCGGCGCCGCCATTCTGCCATCCCGCGCATGGTCACAACTGTCGCAGCCGAGTTATCCAACCCGCCCCGTGCGCGTAATTGTTACATTCGCTCCTGGCGGTACCGTCGACGTTTTCACCCGCATCGTCGCTCAGAAATTGACCGAGCGACTCGGACAGCAGTTTTACGTCGAGAACATAGCCGGTGCGACCGGCAACATCGCCACCGGCCAGGCGGCCAAAGCTGCTCCTGATGGCTACACCATACTGTTCGCCTTTAGCTCCTTCGTCGTAAATCCGTCGCTGTTCACGCACGTCCCTTATGATCCCTCCAAAAGCTTCGAGCCGGTCACGTTGGCGGTTGCCTCGACCCATGTGCTCACAGTCAATCCTTCAGTGCCCGCGAAGACCATGAAGGAGCTTGTCGACCTGGTCAGAGCCAATCCCGGCAAATACAGCTTCGCTTCAGGAGGAACTGGAACGCAGGCCCATCTCCTGGGCGAACAGCTTCGCGTGTCGCGTGGCCTCGACCTCGTGCATGTGCCCTTCACGGGTGCCGGGCCGGCAGTCGCCTCGGTGGTCGCCGGCCACACCCCGATCGGGTTCAGTACATTGGCGTCAGCCGCCGCGCAGATCCAAGCCGGACAAATACGTGCGCTTGCAGTGACGAGCAAAGCGCGATCACAGTGGCTGTCAGACGTGCCGACTACGGCGGAAGCTGGCTACCCGGATATCGAGGGGGACGGCTGGGTGGGCGCTCTCGTTCCGGCGGGAACGCCAAAAGGGATCATCGCCATGCTCCATGATGAGATCGTCAGGATCATTGCACTGCCGGACGTGAAGGAGCGGCTGCCGACGCTTGGCTTCGATCCGGTCGCCAGCACGCCGGATGAATTTGCGAACCGTATAAAGCTCGAAGTCGAAACATGGGCCAGGGTGATCCGCGCCGCTAACATCAAGCTGCAGTGATCGTTTCCCCGGGCGCAGCGCAGCTGAAGCATTGCTGCCACAGTGCGCTGCAGACCTGGGATCGTCCCAAATTCGGAGTTTGGAATGGTCCCGGCTCAGCGGTGCACCGCTCCGCAAGCGCTTCGTGCTGCACCGCAGCCGGAAGACATGAGGTCGGCTGCGCAGACATGCGTGGGCACGGCGCTCACAAGCATGAGATGCTGGATAGTTCCCGATCGCGCGCCTTTGCCCACCTACGACGCTGGCGCAGATTAGATGATCTCATTGCGCAGCGTGGATTCTCCACGCCAAAGCCGTTCCATATTCTCTATAAGAATATCGAGCACATTCTCTTCGTATCTCCGGGTTTCGCCCGCCGTATGCGGCGTGAGGAGAACATTGGCGAAATCCCACAGCGGCGAGGAGCGCGGAAGCGGCTCCTCCACGGTGACGTCGATGCCGGCTGCGGCAATCATTTTCTCCTGCAATGCTTTGATCAAGGCGGGCTCGTCCACGCAGCGTCCGCGCGCTGCGTTGATCAAACAGGCGGACGGCTTCATGCGCGAGAACGCATCGGCATCAATCACCTTTTCGGTTTCCTTCGTGAGCGGGCAGGTCAATGCGACGAAATCTGCTTGCGGCAGAATCGCTTTCAAGTCAGCCAGGCGGTGAACGGAATCGGCTGCTTCGCCACCCTTCGATGGGTCGCGTTTGATCCCGATCACGCACATGCCGAATGCTTTCGCCAGCTGCGCCAGCCGGCTGCCGATACCGCCCAGCCCGATGATCAAAAGGGTCTTGCCGCCGAGCTCGTCCTCGCGCTGCGACAGATCGGAAATCATGCCGCGCCAGACGTGCCTGGCCTGGTTGTCTCGCGCCTCTGGCAGACGCCGCGCAATCGCGAGAATGAGCCATCGCATGTTCGGCGACGGCGCGCACATTCACCCCCTGCGCACTCGCAAGGCGGATGCCGCGCCGCTTCAGGTTTTCCAGGTCGAACTGGTCAGTACCCGCGCCGATCGATTGAATGAAGCGCAACCGGTGCGCTTTTTCGAGCAGCTCGTTGCGCCACAAGCCGGATACAACGACGACATCCGCTTCGCCTAGGCGACGCTCGAATTCATCTGCCATACGTACACTGAAGCTGTTAACTCCAATCTGCCGCGTCAGAAACCGGTCCCGCATTTGGTAAGCAACATGGGCAAAGCAAATCGTCAGGTGATCTTTGGTTGGAAACATTTATGCTCTCTGAGAGTAGACCGCCGTAATCCAGCGGCCAATGTTTGGGGAAGTAATAGTTTTCAAGTGACAGCAGTTGGGTCGTCCCGCGAGCTGACGTCAGCAGCCGGTGCGGCAAAGTGACCTTCCTGTTCGATTAGCCCGGTGGCATGGACTTGGTAAAGCCGGGGCCGCACTTGCTCGCGACTCTGGGCGGCGTTACCGCCGAATTTATCCCGGAGCTGTCCCGGCTTTTCTTGCAAATCGGTGAGCACCTGGGCCCCGTTCCTTCGGTTCAACTCGAGCGGGATCGATGTCCCAATGAGGCGGCAGGTTTGTCTCGGTTGCGTCGGATCGACCGACTGTGCCATCACGCGTCATTGCTCTCTCGCAAGCTTCAGCACGTGACTAAAGCAGCCTAAGCCGCTGCGGCCATGCGCTGATAGTTCTCATTACGCTGCATCACTGCCAGCCGATGCGCGCCGTCTTGTTGGCCAGAGCTACCGCTACGACAGCCCCGTTGATCAGCGGTAGCCCGGCGATCGCATGGTTGACCGGCTTGCGGGCCTGGGAAGGCGCCGCAAGCCGGCTGCCGTGACCCAAGCTGGTACGCATACTGACAGCTATGCGATACAGGACTGTCAGCACAACAAGACCCGGCTTGGGCACGCACCTGGGCGCAATGGGCCTGCCATTGCGAAGGGGTTACCCGTGATACGGACTGCTAACGATCCTCCAGCGCCTTGAGCCGGGCGATCGCCTGGGTCGAACCGAGACTCTGCGCCTTGGCGTACCAGACGCGTGCTTTTTCCAGGCTGCTCTGCATCCCCAGTACGCCAAGCTTCGAGAGCACGAGCGGATCGTAGGCGGCGCCCAGCGCAAGAGCCGCGGTTGCATCCTCGCTCTGCGCTGCGCGCTCGAAAATCATGCGCGCAGTGACAATGTCGCCGGCCGCCATGAACTTTTCTCCTTGTTCGATGAGCAGCCTGATTTCCTCCGGGCGCAAGGCGCGGTGCTCGACTTGCTTCGGAGAAGGAACAGGCACAGCTGCCGGCGCCTCGACGGCCGGCGCTGGCGAAACCAATGCAACTTGGGCGGCACCGGGTTCGGGCTGTTTTTCAAATTCCAAATCCCCCTTTGCGAGACCAGTGGCTCTGGCCCGCCACCATTCGGGCTTGTCGTCGCTTTCGGCTTGGGAGGAGTTGAGCGCGTTGACAAGCAATGGCGAGGAGGTCGTCAGCGCGGCTTTGGTGGGAGCGGCCGGACGCGAGAGAGGTCCATCCACGAGCCAGTAACCCGCAATGGCTGCAGCGATGCAGGCGACGGCTACCCCCAGCATCGCATGGGGGTTGCGAGCAGGTGGCAAGACTGGCGGTGACATCGGGGTGGGATCGAGCGAGCGCGGCCGAGGCAGTCCCGCGAACAACCCGCTGCGCGGTCCGTGAGCGCCTCCGGTTGCACCCCGCGGTGCCGGAATGGGCTCTGGCGGCGCAGGAAAAACAGGTCCGCGAGGAAGCCGCAGCGCGGCGCCTGGGCGGCGCTGCAAGAGCCGCAGGCTTGCTTCGATCTCGTCGAGATGGCGATCGGCTATGATGCGGCGGCGGATTTCGCTGCCCTGCTGCCCGGCTGGTGCCTCCTTGTGCGTCAGACCGGGCTGCGCCACTTCCTCGGACGGCGCACCGGCACCCTGTTCGGGCACCAATGCGGCGGCCTCCGCGCCGGCGGTTGCTTCCTCGTCAGACGGCGCAACAGATGAAGACGCGCTCAGCTCCGCCTCGACAGGCGCACCGGGCGCCGGCGAGCGCCTGCGCCGTGGAATGAAAGGCGAGATCCTGTCTTTCTCGTTGTCGACGACGTGCAGCCGTGCCGCGGCGCGCTCATGCGGCGGTTTGGGAGCATAGGGCGACTGAAGGCTCTCCTCCCTGCTTGCTTCGATCTGCTCATGCGGCTGGCCCGCCTGTGGCTCGGGGGCTTGGCTGCGCTCGTGATCTGGCGGTTCAACCACATGCGGGGGATTTCCTGACGCGGTACTCATACTGACACACTCCCTCCTGAAAATTGCCGAGAGGCGGCAGGTTTTTTAGATGCTCGTTGGGAACTCCCTTGGCCTTGCGATCTCCCGGCACGGATTTTGCCGAGAGCGGATGTCAGCGCTGGCTGTTAGGGCGCTGCTTCTGCCACTGCAGAAACTCGCGGAAGATCGTTTCGCGCTGCGCGCGCGGAAGATCGGCAAATAGCGACCCTTTGGCTTTGAGGAATGTGGAGAATTCTTCCACGTTCGCCTGCTGCGTTGCCCCCTCCTTCTCCCGGATACGCCGCAGCATCTCCTCGGCGAGACTCGATCTCGTCCAGCCTGGAACTGTCGCCGCAAGATTTACGTCGCGCCATTTCGGATGCCGCGACGGCTCGCGAAACTTCTCCCAGTTGCTGAAGAAGGCCTCCGTAAACCTTGCCACCCGCCGTTGACGATCGCTGCCATTCGGCCAGTTGAACACCGCCAGCACCGCCGGAACGCCAAGCGTTTCGACCGGCTCTCCCTCCGGCACCAGGCCAGGGTATTCGCTGTGCGTGAGTGCGCTGACTGCATAATAATCGGCAAATTTTTCGGAGAACGGAATGGGCAGGAAATGCAAGTCGGAATTGGCGGGCATCTTCGCAAAAAAGTCGATCGGCTTGCCAATGACGCGGACCAGGGCAGCAAGCTCACCGGATTTGAGCTTTTGCAGCGCAGTCGAATTGTCGACCAGAACCGGGTCGACCTCGATGCCCAGTCGCTGGAAGACGATCGTCCCGGTGAGGCTCGAAGCGCTCCCCGCCGGCCCGAAGCTGACCTTAAGGCCTCTGAGATCTTCCATGTTTTTAATTTCCGCCCGGGCAAGGATGTGCACCTCGGACACGGGCAGACGCACGATGTAATGAACCCGATAGGGAAGATTGGAGATCTTCCGCTGGGTGCGAAAATACTCGAACACGTCGGACTGGGTCACCGCGAGATCGACCTGACGCAGATAGAGAAGATCGTCGAGATTCGATGCGGCGCCGTATGTGACGATCGGGATGACGCGCAGATTGTCGCCGTCATCCAGCACTTCCGCGAGCTCATTGGCGAAGGTCATGTAGGTTCCGGAGAGCTGCCCGCCGGCAATCCCCACGGTCCAATTGTTTTTTCGATAGCGTTGCATCTCATCGCTGCCGCCCTGCTCCAGCGATTTCGGGATCGCCTGCGCTCGAGCGCTTGCGATCCATGGGCTTTCAGGCAATCCGCAAACCAACGTGAAGACCAGAAGCAGCAAAGCAATCGTGGGCGAAGATGCAGATACGCGCATTCGACTACTCCTCACAGCTGTGCGGTACTCTAGCCCGCTCGCGACGCCAAAGTGCGGTAGCAACATGCTTCTGAAAGTTCGT
>DATCJI010000187.1:0-3554 GCA_036562835.1 Xanthobacteraceae bacterium
GACTCTCGTTTGTCCGAAATGGCGCATAAGAGATGCACTTCACTTTCTCGCCGCGCGCGAGCGGAGAGGCCGGCATCTGCTGCTCGCGGCCGAGCCAGGCCCATGCTGCGGTAATCAGGATCGCGGTGACGCCAAAAAGGCAGAACGCGCCGATTGCCTCCGCAGCCCTCTGTCGCACGCGTTCTTCCTTTTCCGACTTGCGCTGGGGCCAAAAAGTCACACCCGGAGCCGTGTTTGCAACCAGCCGCAGCAAAATCCGTTGTCTCGCCGTAATACTGACCGAATCCGGACGCCTATCTGCAAGGAACGATCCGAGATCGGCTCGCGCCAGAACACAAGAGCAACCATGCCTTCGACCAGTATGCGTGTCCTCGTCGCGACAGCTGCGGCGGCTTTTTTCTTTGTGTCCTGTGAGGCTTTCGCCCAGGGCGCCGAGCAGAAGCCGCCCGACAAGCCGCAAACCGGCGATACCAAGGAGCCGCAAAAGAAGGACGACTTTGCCGAAGCCGAGAAGCTTCTGTCTGGCCCTGCGGGAAATCCGGAGTGCGTCTGGTTCGGCCGCAGGGTGGTGAACCTCCTTTCGCGCGACGATCTCGATACCGCGTTCCGGCACCTGGAGCTCTACGACCGCTTTGGCTGCCCGGCCGGCCACGTGCAGGCGACGTTTCGCTGTCTGTTGCGGCAAGGTTTCGATCCGAAAGCCACGGATACACTGAACGCGCGAGTGCACGCCTGCTGGCTCAATCCAACCAGCGCAACACAGGGCACTGCCGCCGCGACCAGCGGGACCACGAACCGCTGATCGACACGCAAGCTGTACGAACGTTCAGCCCAATCTGTATGGACATTCAGAATCGCTGATCCACGCGCCGGCGTGGAACGTTTTATTAGTTGCGCAATTGATTTTCCTTGAAAGCGCCACGGCAAGTGGCTACTTGCAAACGCGGCGACAGCTAAGTACGTTGGCAGCGGGCTTAGTTGACTTCTGGTGACCTGGGGGACGGGTTCGGTCCCTGCTTTCTGCCCGGCGTGGTCAGGCTTCCATGCGCTCCGTCGCTCTCGTGGTGGCGCTCGTTCTGTGTGTGCATGCCGGCCTTTGGACAGCACTTCAACGCCAACAGCCCGCCCCGAGCATCGATAATCCGCTCGCCAGCGTTTCCTACTCCCCATATACGCGCTCGCTCGACGAACGGCCGACCGAAGAGCAGATCCGCGCCGACCTGAAGATCCTCAGCCCGTATACGAATTCCGTCCGCACCTACAGCTCCACCGGCGGCAACGAGCTGGTGCCGGCGATCGCCGCCGAGTTCGGGCTGAAGGTTACGCTGGGCATATGGATCGACAAGAACGCTGCGCGCAACGAGCGGGAGATCGCGTCAGCGATTGCACTGGCGCGCCGCTACAGCAACATTAATGCGATTGTCGTCGGCAACGAGACAATCTTCCGCGGGGAGAAGACCATCGACCAGCTGGCCGCGCTCATCCAGAAGGTGAAGCGGCAAGTCTCGGTCCCGGTCACCACCGGTGAAATCTGGTCGGTCTGGATCGAGCATCCGGAGCTCGCCGCCCAGGTGGATTTCATTGCCGCGCACATTCTTCCCTACTGGGAAGGCGTGACCGCAAAGCAGGCCGTCGATTACACAATAGAATTCTACGAAAAGCTGCGCCGCGCGCATCCGGGCAAGCGCATTGTCATCGCCGAGTTCGGCTGGCCGAGCGCGGGCTACAATTTCCACAAAGCGGAGCCGGGGCGGATCGAGCAGATCACGGTGTTGCGCGATTTCCTTTCCCGCGCCGATGCCTATGGCATCGATTACAACATCATCGAGGCGTTCGATCAGCCGTGGAAGAGCAATGAAGGCAGCGTGGGCATGTACTGGGGCCTGTTCGACGCCTCGCGCCACGCCAAGTTCAGCTGGCTAGGTCCCGCTTACAACCCCGATTACGCGAAGACTGCCGCTCTCGCGCTGCTGCTTTCGCTCTTGCTCTCGCTGCCCATTTTCAAGCGCGGCACCGCCACTGCGGGAGAAGCCGGCATGCTCGCGGGCGCCGCCAATGCCGCGGGTGCGTGGCTCGCTACGGTTTTCGAGTTCTGGCAGGCGCATTATTTCGCCGTGGGCTCGGCGATTGCGCTTGCGGTCGGCGTTCTTCTACTCATCCCGCTCGTCGCGATTGCGCTTGCGCGCATCGAGGAGATTGCGGCCATCGCGTTTGGGCGCGGTCCGCGCCGTCTCCTTCCGCTGCGCCTCTCCGCAGATGCGTTTGCTCCGAAAGTCTCGGTGCACATTCCCGCCTATCGCGAGCCGCCAGAGATGCTGAAGGCGACGCTCGATGCGCTCGCCCGGCTCGATTATCCCAACTTCGAATGCGTGGTGGTGATCAACAACACGCCCGATCCCGCATTCTGGCGCCCAATCGAGGACCACTGCCGCGCTTTGGGCGAACGCTTCAAGTTCGTCCACGACGACAATGTCAGCGGCTTCAAGGCCGGAGCCTTGCGGCTGGCGCTGCAACACACCGCGGTCGATGCCGAGATCATCGGCATCATCGATGCCGACTACGTTGTGCAGCCGGACTGGCTCAAGCATCTCGTGCCCGCCTTCGGCGACGCGAAGGTTGGAATGGTGCAGGCGCCGCAGGATCATCGTGATGGCGCACGCAGCCTGATGCACCACGCCATGAACGGCGAATATGCCGGTTTCTTCGACATCGGCATGATCCAGCGCAACGAGGCAAACGGCATCATTATTCACGGCACCATGTGCCTCGTCCGCCGCAGCGCGCTTGCCGCAGCGGGCAGCTGGTCGAGCGATACGATCGTCGAGGATTGCGACCTCGGCCTTATGGTGCTCGAGCAAGGCTGGGACATCCACTATACGAACCGCCGCTATGGCCACGGGCTGCTGCCGGACACGTTCAAGGCTTACAAGCAACAGCGCCATCGCTGGGCCTATGGCGGCCTGCAGATCATAAAGAAGCACTGGCGCTTCCTGTTGCCGGGCGCGGCCGGGCTCACGCGCGCGCAAAAGCGCGAATTCGCCTTCGGCTGGCTTAACTGGCTTGGGGCGGAGGCGGTCGGAGTCTTGATGGCGCTCCTCAACATCGCCTGGGTGCCGGTAATCGCGTTGCTGGGGATTGCCATTCCCGACAAGATCCTCACGCTGCCCATCTTGGCGGCCTTCTCGGTGACGCTGGTGCATTTCCTCGCCTGCTACCGGCTGCGAGTCGGTATCCCGCTCGCGCATCGCATCGCCGCGGTGATCGCTGCCATGTCGGTGCAATGGACGGTGGCGCGCGCGGTCGCCTTCGGTATCTGGAAGGAGGGCTTACCATTCCTGCGCACGGAGAAAGGCGGGGCTGGTCGCAGCAGCGCCGGGTTCTCCGCCGGATCGGAAGCGATCATGGCGCTTTTGCTTGTGAGCGGCGCGGCGCTTGCGCTCTATACCAACTATACGGAAGTGCTGGAGATCAAGATTTTCGCGCTCACGCTCGCGGTGCAGGCATTGCCATTCCTCGCAGCCGTGGCGATCGCGGGGCTTGAGGCCTCGCGTCTG
>DATCJI010000194.1:0-1914 GCA_036562835.1 Xanthobacteraceae bacterium
GATACCGAACAGCGTGCCCATGGTGGACGAGATGGTGAAGAGCGGCGCGACCAGAATGCCGGCAATCCCTGCAAGCAGGCCGGAAAGCGCGAACGCCGCAAGAATCACGTGCTCGACGTCGATGCCCATCAAGCGCGCGGCATCCTTGTTTTGCACGACCGCAAGCAGCGCCTTGCCGTAGCGCGCGGTCCGGAAAAAGAAATGCAGCGCGATCGCAACCGCAATGCCCACCACCGGAATAAGCGCCTGCAGATATTGAATTCTGATGCCCGAGATCGTGATCGCACCGGTTGTGAGCACGCCGGGCGGCATGCCGCGCGGATCCTTGCCGAATGTGAACAGAACGACGTTGTCGATGACGATGCCGAGCGCCACCGTGGCAATGAGCCAGGAGCCTGATCCGCGCTCCACGAACGGCCGCACGGCCACGCGCTCGACGATCATTCCCCAGATGGCACACGCTGCAAGCGCAAGCGCGATGGCAAGCGCGAGCGGAAAGCCGAGGGTAACCCAGAACGTAAAGCAGATCACCGCGCCCAGCATCATGGCGCTGCCCTGCGCGAAATTCACGGTGTTCGAGACTGCGTGCGTGATGTGGAAGCCGAGCGCCAACAGCCCGTACATGCTGCCGAGCCCGAGACCGGAAATCAGCGCGGAAGCGACCAGCATGACGGAACGACCGTCGTAGAATCGTACACTGACCTGTCATCGCCCGCACACGCGGGCGATCCAGTACGCAGGGCCCGTACTTGCTGCGACTGTATTCGTGATCGCACAGCTATTGACTACTGGATGCCCCGCTTGCGCGGGGCATGACATCAGAGAGAAAAGCGCTCCGACTTACTCCACCGGGACGATCTTGTCGCCTTCGTAGTGGACCATGATGTAGTCGTCGGGGCCGAGCGCGTCGTGACTGTCGGGCGCGAACGGTTTCGCATAGGTCTTGATCAATCCCTCGTACGGCTCCTTGAGATTCTCGAGCGCGCCACGGATCGCGTCCGCATCGGTCGAGCCGGCCTGCGCAATCGCGCGGCCGATCAGGTGCATGGCGTCATAGGCATTCGCAGTGCCGACGGGCGCGAAAATATCCTCCGGTCCCTTGATGTGCGGATATTTCTTCTTCAGCGCGGCCATGACGCGCTCGCCTGCCGGGCTTTGCTTGCCGAAGAACGAGTAGGTCTGCACGAAATGCGCGTCGCCCGCGGTGGGCCCGGCGAGCTCGGGGAAGCGCCCGCCCGAGATGCCCCAATGCGAGACGACCGGCACGTGCCAGCCCATGCGCTCGCGCGACTTCATCATCTGCGCGCCGGGCGGCGTATTCACCACGAGAATAATGGAATCGGCGCCGGCGTCCTTGAGGCGCGCGAGCTGCGGCACCATGTCGACGTCGTTGTTCTCGAACTTTCCGATGCCGACGATCTGCACCGCAGGATCGGCTTTGCTCGCCGCCTGCAGGCCACGCTCGTTGGACTCGCCCCATGGATTGTTGATCAGCATCAGGCCGGCCTTCGACGAGCCGAATCTCTTATGCGCGTATTTGAGCAGCTTGACGTCGACCAGGTCATCCACCGCGGAGACGCGGAACACGTAATTGGGGTTCGCGCCGTTCTGCGTGATCTTGGTGCCCGCCGCCCACACGCCCATGAAGATTTTCTTTTCCTTGTTGACGAGCGGCACGATGGCGAGCGAGACCGGCGTATCGATGCCGCCGAAGATGACGGCGGCGTTCTCCTTGAAGATGAGCTCGCGTGCGGCGGTGAGCCCCTTGGGCGGCACCGATTCATCGTCGCGCTGCACGAGCTCCAGCTGACGCCCGCCGAGCAGGCCGCCCTTGGCATTGATCTCGTCGATGGCGAGCGCAAGCCCGCGCGTGATCGCCTCGCCCGATTGCGCCGAGGCGCCCGAGAGCGCCGC
>DATCJI010000216.1:0-6071 GCA_036562835.1 Xanthobacteraceae bacterium
TTAGATGTGCGCAAGTCGGGTAAACCCGACTTGCGTGGACCGTTCCAATCTGAGGCGGTCCCGGATCAGCGGTGCACCGCTTCGCAATTGCTTCGCGCTGCACCGCATCCGGGACACGCGTCACCCTGGAAAGTCGCGCGCATCACATGACTAATTACGACGCGATTGTTCTCGGCGCGGGGCACAACGGGCTCATCCTGCAGGCCTATCTCGGCAAGGCCGGGATGAAGACGCTTGCCGTCGAGCGCCGCGCGGTGGCGGGCGGCGGATTGAGCACGATCGAAGACCCGCGCCATTTCCTCCACAACACGCACGCGTTCTTCCTGCGCGCCATCACCGCCATGCCGTGGTACGCGGATCTTAAGCTCGCACGCCACGGCGCGCAGCTGATCGAGCCCGAGCTCAACGTGGCGCTCATCACCGGCGACGGCCGCGCGCTCGAATGGTGGACCGACATCGGCAAGACCATCGAGTCGTTCGCGACCTTCAGCGTCCGCGACGCCGACACGCTGCGCCGCTGGCACGATGAGTTCGTGCCCATGGTCGCGCAGATCCTTGCGCCGGAAGCGCGCTCGCCGCCGCTGCCGCCCGACGAGCGGCGCGCGCTGCTGGCCCGCACCAGCGCCGGCCGGCGGCTCCTTGCCGTGAGCGCGCTCTCGCCGCTCGAGTTCGTCGAACAGGAGTTCGAGCATCCCACCATCAAGGCGGGCCTGCTCTTCTTCAACGGCCTGCGCGAGGTCGACCTACGGTTACCCGGCTTCGGCCATCACATCGCCACGCTGCTCGCGAGCCCGGCGAAGGCGCAGATGGCGCGCGGCGGCTCGGCGGCGCTCGCGCGCGCGCTCGAAGCGGCGGCGTGCGAATCGGGAGGCGAGATTCGCCTCAACACCGAGCCCAAGCGCATCGTGGTCGAAGGCGGCCGCGCGGTCGGCATCGAAACGCGCGACGGCGAATTGATCCGCGCCCGGCATCTGGTCGCCTCCTCGCTCAATCCGCATCAGACCTTTCTCGATCTCCTCGGCGAGGATCTCCTCCCGCGCGAGATCCGCGAGCGCGCGCAACGCTTCCGCTACAATCTGCTGGCGCCGCTGTTCGCGCTTAACCTCGATCTCAGCGAGCCGCCGCGCTACCGTGCCAGCGCCGATCATCCCGAGCTTGCGCGCGCGTTCATGGTGATCCTCGGCCTCGACCACGTGGAAAAATTCGACGAGATCGTGCGCCACCACGAGGACGGCACTATTCCTCCCACCGTGATGTGGGGCGCCTGCCCGACGCTGTTCGATGCGAGCCAAGCGCCGGCAGGACGCCACACCGCGTTCATGTGGGAGAAACTGCCGTATCGCGTGCATGGCCATGCCGCGAACTGGGACCGACTGCGCGAGGAGCACGCGCGCGCGATGCTCAAGCTCTGGCAAGCGCACGCGCCCAACCTCGCCGACGCGATCCTCGATTCGTTCGCGCGCACGCCACTCGACACGGAGCGCGATCTCCCCAACATGCGCGAGGGCGATCTCCTCGTCGGCGCTTTCGCCAACGACCAGGTCGGTTATCACCGGCCGTTTCTCGGCGCTGGCGCCTACCGCACGCATCTTCCCGGGCTTTATCTCTGCGGCGCCAGCAGCCATCCCGGCGGCAACATCACCGGTCTTCCCGCCTACAACGCGGCGCAGGCGATCCTCGCCGACCTCGGGCTTTTCGCCGACTGGATGCCCGCCCCCCCTCGCCGCGCAGCTGGAGGTGTAGGCGCGCGTTCGTGCCTGATGACGCCGCGGACTCGGTGCGCTCCCCTCCCCCTTGCGGCGAGGGGTGGGGAGTGGGGGTCAGTGTGGGGCACGCGCGTCGTGCAACGACAACGACCCCCACCCCGCCCGCCTTCGCTGCGCTTCGGCGGGGCGACCCTCCCCGCAAGGGGGAGGGTAGGACCGAGTCTGCTGCTTGCGCTGAACTCAGAACGGAGTGGGCGTCGCGCGACTATGCTCGAACCGGCAGCGCCGGATGTCGCCATAGCGCGTCCTTAAGGGCGTTCACGCCCGTCTTCGACGGACTATGGACGCGCGTAAACGCGCTTATGCCTCCATCCGGGCTAGGCGGGCTGCGCCCGCTCCTCAGGATGAGGCGGCTCCCGCTGCGGCTGGCGCGCGTTCATGGCACAGATGAAACTGCCGGCGTGAGTCGGGCATGAGTTACGGCAATTCGATAATCTTGTTCACGCTCTCGACACCGTCGTAGATCGCGACCTGAAGGATCGGGTGCTCTTTCTTGATCCCCAGTCCTACTTTTTCCGCCGCTTCATAGGTCGCATACGAAGCTTTCGTTTGCCGATCCACCTGCAGGCGAAATCGGCTGTCCGCCGGCTTGCGCTGCGTGACCGGCTCCGGGACCGATTCCTCCGGTGCGGTTGGCATCGTTATGGTCTTGGTCGCTGGTCGTGGCGTCGTCGCCATTTGCTGATCTCCTTCGTGTTGTCGCTGTGTCGTCGCTTTCTCGCAGCGCCGTAGCCCGGATTGAGCGCAGCGAAATCCCGAACCGCCCCCGGATGTCGCTTCGCTCCATCCGGGCTACGCTTGCTGGGAATATTGGCGCTCAGCCAGTGTCCCGGATGCGATGCAGCGCGAGCGTCAGCGAAGCCTTAAGCGAGTGCGCGTAACGATCTCGGGTCTGCAGCGCACCACAACGCAATCAAGTGTACGCAGATTGCGTAAACTTATCTGCGTTGGTGCGCTGCGCCCGGGACACGCCCCCTCAAGGTGTTTCGCAGCAAACTCAGTACCTGGGCGGCGCGCGGCGCGGTGCGATCTCCTTGCGCTTGGGCATGGGGAGCAAGCCTTCGCGCTGCGCCAGTTTCCGCGCCGCTTTGCGCGCGCGCCGGATCGCTTCCGCCTTCTCGCGGGTCTTGCGCTCCGACGGTTTTTCATACGCCTTGCGGCGCTTCATCTCACGAAAGATGCCCTCGCGTTGCAGCTTCTTTTTGAGCACCTTGAGGGCTTGATCGACGTTGTTGTCGCGTACGAGTACCTGCAAAATGTTTCCAATCTGCTCTCAAGCGCTGCGCGCGCCGTCAAGCTGTTGATGAAGTTTCGCGGTCAGCGCGTCTTGAGATTCTCCGCCGCCTGCTTGCCGCGATTGCTGACCACCTCATACTCGATCACTTGACCCTCGTTGAGCGAGGTCAGGCCGGCGCGCTCGACCGCGGAGATGTGGACGAATACGTCTTTGCCGCCGTCCTGCGGCGCAATGAACCCATAACCTTTCGACGGGTTGAACCATTTCACCGTGCCAGTAGCCATTCTTGGCCTCCTTTGTCTGCACGAATTTGATAGCGGCCGCATCGTGCGACCGCCCATCCGAAGTTAGCGCCTATTGGGAAGACACACCCGAAGGTGCTTCGACAAACAAGGCCAAGATCGAATATCGGGACTGTACGCAATTCCCGCAAGGGGCGCAACCGCATGATGTGATGGAGAATAAACCTCGACAATCGCACGGATAAGGCGCACTCTCGCATCATCACCGGGTCATAATGCACAACAATACGGGCGCCGGTGGCCGAGAGACCGGTCGCGCTCTCGCCTGTGACCGGCGGAGCGTGACGTGTGGACGGTCCTGTTTGGCCTGGCGTTGACCGCGGCCGTCTGCTTCGGCGGGGCAGCCGTCGTTCTGGCGTACAGCAAACATCCGGCACACTCGGGCGAATGATGCGCGCCGCGCGGCGTCGTCAGGCTCGCCCCATGCAAGACCGGTCGCAGCGCGGACAGTAACAAGGATCGAGTCATGCGGATTTACATTTTCAAGTCGGAAGCGAGGAAAGGTTTGCAGGCCTTCGCCGGCGATCTCGCCGGCAGCAAACTTCCACCTCAGCATGGCCCGTGGACCGCCACCGGCGCCATCGGCCCCGAGAAAGCTCCTCCCTACAAATTCTCCCGCACTGCCATCGAAGAAGCCATCGATGCGCAGGGATTTCAACTCTGGCGCATGGCCAAGTAGGCCGAAACTTTCACACTGAGGCGGGCGCACGCATGCCGGCATCTCCCGCAGAATTCCGCGAATTCGCGCAAGAGTGTTTGCGTTGGGCCGGCGAGACCAAATCGCAACGGCACCGCCAAGTCTTGCTGGAAATGGCGCGGACCTGGCTGCAGGCGGCCGTAGAGGTCGAAGGCGGCCTCACCGCCGAACCGGGACCGCTGCGCAGCGCAAGAGCAAGGCCAGGAAAATAACCGGCCGCACCGAGGCGCCTGACGTGCCTCAAGCACACATGTTCTGAGCGGCTCCTGTAAATAACAGGAGAAAAACAGGAGCGCGGGTACAACCTGCCGCCCCTGGTTTTGCCTGTAACGCATCGGAAGAGAACAGGAAACGGGCTCGATCTCGCGTCCGTTTCGCGCAGCTGGTGTCCTCCAAATAACAGGACGGTAACAGGAGGAAAACAGGCGACGAGCGCAACCAGCGCTTTCAACTACTTTTCGTCACCCCCGGGCTTGACCCGGGGGCCCATCGGTTTTCGCAAAAACTTTTTTCGAAGACGATGGATTGCCGGGTCAAGCCCGGCAATGACGGATGTCGATGCTGCGCATTCACGGCAGCGCTCGCGAACGGCTCACACGCTTGAGTTGGTATTTTCATTGTAAATAACAATCCGCAAATAATGGACCACCGACGGCCACACGTGCAGGTTGGTTCTTCCCGCGATCAGCAGTCGCGGACGAATCTGCGTCGCAGCGCTCTGGTGTCCCGGGCGGGCAGCGCAGCATGAGCGAAGCGAATGGTGCGTTGCAGACCCGGGACCGTTCCGATCCGTGATGGTCCCGGATCAGCAATGCCATAGCGCGTCGAAGACGCGCGTGAACGCGCTTAAGGCTTCGCTGCCGCTCGCGCAGCATCGCATCCGGGACACGCGATAGCTCGGACGTGTTGGTAGTCCATCTCACGATGTCAAACAGCACCTACTCGTTCCCGTGCGCCTTCGCGCGCGGGTTAGCTTCATTTCACCCACCGAACCGAGGGGTGGGCGGAGCGCCGAGAGGCGCATCTTCTTCATCTTCGTCGCGCCTTTCGGCGCGAGTGAGCCGCGCGGGTGAGGCGCGGCGCGTCCGTTGCGCTTGGACAGCGAAACGCACGCTCGCCTTTCGGCGCTCCACCGTGGCGGTTTTCGGCCCGGGCCCCGCCTTCGCTCAAGCTTCGGCGGGCAAGCCCGCCTCAGCCTTGGCGTCGGCTTTCCTTCCCCGGCATTGCCGCCGGATCCGGAGGTCCCGGACCTCCCAAGGCGAGCGGTTTGAGCCGCAGCCGCAGGACGCCACTCCCCGCTCCGCCTTCAGGATCGTCTCCGGACGACGCCCCTCATGAGCGAGGATGCGAATCTATGTACTATGGATGCGTATTGTAGTCAAGCACAAAATGTAGTCGTATATCGGCAATCTCTCCACCTCTCGCGACACGCAATTTTGGAAGCAAGCGCGTGGTTCTACAGACCAGGATTGGCTACGCACCCGGGCTGCGCGCTGAGGCCGTTTCGCCAATCACTTCAAGCCAAAATGTGCCAGTCGTTGGGGACGGCAGCGTGCGCGATACCGCCCTCGGCTTTGATCTGCAGGCCATCCATCTCCCAGATGTAGACCTGCCCATTGTCGTGGCGCCAGAGAATGTCACTGTTGCTGTCGCCGTATTGCGCGCCGACGCTCTGGACGTGCCAATCGCTGGTGACCGGAGCGTGCGCGACGATGCCTTCCGCTTTAACGTTCAGGCCGACCATCTCCCAGATGTAGACCTGCCCGCTGTCGTGCCGCCATAAGATGTCGCTCTTGCCATCGCCATCGAAGTCGCCGATGCCCTGGATTTGCCAGGTGGTGGGGACGGCGTCGTGCCCGATCGTGCCTTCCGCTTTGATGTTCAGGCCATTCATCTCCCAAATGTAGACCTGCCCGCTGTCGTGGCGCCACAAGATGTCGCTCTTCCCATCGCCGTCGAAGTCGCCGATGCCCTCGACGTGCCAGGTGGTGGGGACAGCAGCGTGCGCGATGCCGCCTTCGGCTTTGATCCCAAGGCCATTCATCTCCCAGAGGTAGACCTGCCCGCTG
>DATCJI010000221.1:0-5941 GCA_036562835.1 Xanthobacteraceae bacterium
GACCAACGGTTTACAAAACCGCTGCTCTACCGCTGAGCTAACCCGGCAGCTGTGGCCTCTTCTTGCATGTAGGTAGTGCAATCGCCAATGCGCCCGTTCCCGCTCCTTGCGGCTTGTCCGGCGGGATTCACCCCCTACATAAGCGTCAATGTCGCGTCCCTCCCAGCCCCCTGCGATACGCGACATGAAGGAGCCCCGGCAGCGTACAGTCTCCGGGGCTTCGATTGTCTAGTCGGCGATTATCTCGTGCACCTCCATGGGCACCTGCCTGCTTGCGACCCACTCGGCGTGTGCAGCCGCGCGTCTTTGCTGCCGCTCGTCGAAATTGAGCTTCAGCTCGCCCATGAGACACATGAGCTCGGCGCGTGCAGCGGAATGCGACATGTTCGGGGAAACCCCGTGCGTGCTCTCCGCCACCTCGTCGACGACGGTCAGCCCGCGCGGGAAGAACTCGCGGTAAACCAGGCGTTCCGCAAGCCCCTCTCCGCTGCGGAACCCAACCCGTTGCCCTAACTCCTCCAGTCCTGCCACCACGCGCTCGTTCGTGCGCGCATCGAGCGTGGAAACGCGATTGCGAACCACGAGCCAGTCCAACTGGATTCCGTCCGCAAGGCGGCGCTGCTGTCGCGCCTCGCGCACCAGGTGCGCATAATGGCTCTCCCCGGTTATCGCATAACAAGCCGGATCGACGCTCGCGAGCACGTCGAAGTCGATGAAGCTGTCGTTGATCGGCGTGATCAGGGTGTTCGCCATGGAATGCGCAAGTCGCGTGAGATGACCGTCCGAGCCTGCCGTATCGATGACGATGAAATCATGGCTGTCCTCGACGGAGGTGAGCGCGTCGACGAAACCTGTGAACTCGATCGCCTCATTATCCTCGAGGTTCTGCGTGCATCCGCGCGGGACGCAGAAATGCGTCGGCGTTGCAAGCTCGACCCGACAATGCCTCGCCCACTGGCGCCGGTTCTCCACGTAGTGCGTGAGGCTTTTCTGCCGCAGATCGAGATCGATCGTGGCGACGCGCTGGCCAAGATTTGACAACGCGATCGCGAGATGCATCGCGATGGTCGATTTACCTACGCCGCCCTTTTCATTTCCGAGCACGATCACGTGCGCCGACCTGGGTCGTAGCGTACTCGCCTGCACCAACATCGTATTACCTCACGCCGCTTTTTCCTCTTGTCATTGTCTTCAGGCGAGCACTGTATGGTGGGCGGACTTACGGCGGCCTTGCGGAGGCTACCCGCGCCGCGCGCCGCTGCAGCGAGCGAATGCGCCGCGCAAGTGAGCCTTTCGAGTCGTCTCCTCCTGCGGTGATTGCGGGTAGCTGATTCATTGCGGAGCCCCCGTTGAGCGCTCCCGCGAGCGCGTCGAGCTCCGAAGCCTTGCCTGCCAGCATGGTCTCGATCGGTGAACCGAGCCCCTCAAGCGCGTGCGCCACGCGCACGACCTCGCCTGCCACATCGTTGATGCGCTCGCGCAGGACGGCATTCGCCATGCGCTCCGCGGCCCAGGTCGCTTCCACCTGGCGCTTGAGGGTTGCCATTTCGGTTTCGAGCCTCGTGATCTCGTCGAACGATTGCCCCAGCTGCTCCTCGAGCGCCCGGTTCTCCGCGTGCTGCGCTTCCAGGGCAGCCGCGTGGCGTTTCTCGGCCTCCCCGAGCCGGTCGCGCGCATCGACAAAACCCATGACGTCGTCCAGCTCGGCTTTTTCGTGCGCGAGCTTGCGTTCCGTTTCCGCAAGTGCCCTGTGCTTGATGGCAAGCTCGGCCTCGGTGGCGCTCAGCTGCTCGTAAAGGGAGCGTTCCTTTGCGGTCAGCTCCTGGAGTGTCGCCGTTCTTTCCCCGATCTCGGCTTTCAGCCGGGCAATGGTCGCGCTCGTCTGCCCGATTTCCGATAGTTGGGTCGCCGTTTTCGCTTTCATCTGGGCGACGCCGGCTTCGAGGCGCCGCGTCGCAATTGCGATCTGCCCATGCAGCTCGCCCATCTCGGCTTCGATCTCGGTGATCAGCGGATGCTCCTCAAAACGCTGCCGCGGGTTTCCGCGCAGCCACGGCAGCACGAGCCGCATTCCGCAAAACAGCAGTATGGCAACGGAAAAGCCGAGCGCGGAATACAGGACCGGTTCACTCATGAACAAAGCACCGGGGCCGGCCGCTTGCCTGCTGGACTGGCCTAAGTCGGCTGGAGCACATTCACAAGCTACCAACACTTGCTTCTTTTTTGCAAGAAATAAGAATGAGCAGATGATGTCGATTGCCCTTCCGCTCTATGTTGGTCCTTACACGAATTCAAAAGGCGAAACGCGCGCGGCGCCGCGACAAGGTTTGTAGGTTTGCGTCGTGCGACATTGGCGGGCGCCCCGGCAACAGGCGTGGCGTGCTGTCGCAGCGCAGCCGCATCACCGCACCGTTGCTGGCGCTAACGATGCTTAAGGTTGCCGAAGAATTTCCGCGGCCGATTAACGTTGCCAACGTCATTACCCGCTCAAATGGGCAGCCGGCGAGCGCCGGGGATGCTGACTTGGAAAACACACGCTCGCGAGGGGGGACGATTGCCGACGCGCAAAGCCGCGCTCAGCGCAGCACTGATGATGGGCCTGCTCGGGACGGCAGCGCCGACGGTAGCAGGTGCTGTCCGCCGGCGGTAGCGACTTGTGTCTGTCCGGTCGCCGTGACCGAGCGCTATGTGGTGGAGCAGGGGCCAATCTTTACCGGTCCCGGGCCGTGCTTGCGCCAGCCGAACGAGCCGGCACCCGCGGCGTATCCCTATGTGGGCCACGTTTTTACGGGGTATCCATATGGCGAATATGGTATCGGCGGCTATCCGCGGGGCTTCTATAGTCCATATCTCGGCTATCCATATGCGGAGCCTTATGCACCAGTGCCGCTCTGGCGGCACCGGCCTCTGCATTACTCGCGGATGCAGGCGCGCCGTACGCGTGCAGTAGCGTTTGCACGATAGCTCCTCTCGGTATTCGCGGCCTGCGGTTCAGCCGGTCGTCCGGCTGCTCGTAATATAGAGGGCAAGCGCCGCGGCATTGGACACGTTCAGGGTCTGCATCTTCCCCGGAAGGTGAAGCCGCGCGAGGGCGTCACAGGTCTCTTTCGTGCGCTGCCGCAGTCCCTTGCCCTCGGCGCCCAGAACAAGCGCAAGCGGAATTCGCCAATTCTTTTGGCCAAGCTCGCCTTCCGCCGCGCCGTCAAGACCCAGGACAAAGAACCCCTGCGCGCGCAGTATGTTCATGGCTTGCGCGAGATTCTGCACCGCGACCATTGGAACGGATTCGAGGGCGCCCGAGGCGGATTTCGCGAGTACACCCGAGGCCTGCGGGCTGTGGCGCGCGGTTGTGATGACCGCCGCTACGTCGAATGCGGCGGCAACGCGCATGATCGCCCCGACGTTGTGGGGGTCGGTGATCTGGTCGAGCAGCAGGACCATGCCCGCGGGGAGGATGTCTTCGAGCTCGAGAGAGGGCAAGGCGTCGGCTTCGGCAAGAATGCCGTTGTGTACGGCATCCGCGCTCAGGCGCCTCGCGATCGCATCGGGCCGCACGAGCTCCGGTTTGATTTCACACGGGATGCGTTCCTCGACCAGCCTCCGCGTTGCGTTCTCGGTAGCCAGAAGGCGCCGAATGCGCCGATTGGGATTCTCAAGGGCGGCTTTCACGGTGTGCCAGCCGTAAAGGGTGACGCTGGTCGCGTCAGAGGCTCCCGTGCCGGATTTACCTTGGCGTGGCCGATCATGATGCGAGGGCCGATACGCCTGCGCGCCAGGCCGTTTGGCTCTACGGTTGCCCTGACTCATAGTCTCGCCCTCCGCTTGCACGGGCCGGGCTTACGGAGCATCAAACTGCACATTCGGGTCAGCACGCTCCTGGGTGCATTCGTTCTCTGCTGTGCCAACAGGGCCGGGAAATCTAGTGCCGGAGCACGGCCTCGATGGCGATGGCGGCGAACAGCAGCAGCCCGGCATCACGATTCGACTTGAACAGGCGCAGGCAAAGACCGGCATCGCTAATATCCAGCTGGCTCACTTGCCAGGCAAGATGGGCAGCGAAAGCAGCCAGGCCGATCGCCGATATTGCACCTGCACCCGCACTCCAAAGGGCAAGTGCCAAGAGCAGCACAGAAAGCCCGTAGCACACGCCGAGCATCGGTTTCGTGCGCGTTTCAAACAAAAGAGCAGTAGACTTGATGCCGACTAGCGCATCGTCCTCGCGATCCTGGTGTGCATAGATGGTGTCATAGCCGATGACCCAAAAAATCGATCCGGCATAGAGGAGCAGCGGCGACAGGTCCAGGCTGCCTGCTAACGCCGGCCATCCCATCAGTGCACCCCAGGAGAAGGCAAGCCCAAGCACCGTCTGCGGCCAGTACGTAATGCGCTTCATGAACGGGTAGATCGCGATCACCCCGAGGGAGCTCAATCCCAGGACCTGAGTAAGCGCGTTGAACTGCAGGAGGACGGCAAGTCCGACCAGAGCCTGTAGCGCGAGAAATAGCGCAGCCGCGGTGACCCTCACGGCGCCGGAGGGAATCGGCCGCGAGCTCGTGCGTTCCACGGAGCGGTCGAGATCGCGATCGACAATGTCGTTCCAGGTGCAGCCTGCCCCGCGCATGGCGAACGCCCCAACAAAGAACAACACTAGGTGCCAAGCATTGAGGGACATGCCAGCGCTCACCGCCACGAGCGCTGATGACCACCAGCATGGGATGAGCAACAGCCAGGATCCGATGGGCCGATCGTAACGAGCGAGCCGCAGATAGGGTCGGACCCGGACAGGCGCGAGCCAGTCGACCCAGTTACCGGTCGAGTCGGCAACGCGAGTCATTACCGCTCGGGCCGCCTGTTACAGGGTCGATCGAATCTCACTGAAACGCCGCCCGCAAATCAATCCCAGGTTGACGTGAAGCTCAGAGGTACACCCGAAAGCGTGCCCGAAGCCATTGCGGTCGTGCTGAACCTGATATCGATCATGAGCTGGGGGTCATCTGCCAAGCGCACTCGCAAAACCGAATCGTTGCGCAGTGCCGAGGCAATCGGTATCTACGTGCAGCGCGAGCTGCTGTGTAGGAGCCCCATTTTGCGGCCAAGAAAACCAGTTCTGATCGTTTCGGCGGCATGCATTTTGGCACTCGCCGGCGCTATCGCATCGTACAAGGCATTGTTTGGGAATGCGGCAGGTGCAGCTGGGACCGCATCCGCGGCCGCCCAGGAGCGGCCTAAACCGCCGAACTCGGTCGCGGCGCTGGGTCGCCTTGAGCCGCGGAGCGAGCTGATCAATGTTGGCGCGGGCACTGGACCCGACCGCCTGGACTCGCTGTTCGTTGAGCGAGGCGACGGGTTCAAGAAAGGGGACGTGCTCGGGTATTTGGGTGGCTACGCCGAGCAGATGGCGCAACGCGATGTCTTGCTCGCGCAGCTCGATGAAGCCAAGGCGCGGCAGAAGGCGGAAACCGATGTTGCCCGGGCGCATCTGCGGCAAGCCGAAGCGAACCGAAGGCGGGTTCTCGATGTGTGGCCGCACCGAATTGCCGAACAGGAGGCGACGATTGCCGGCCTGGACGCGAAGAGAGCGCACGAGAAGGATATTCAGGCGGCACGCGAGCATCTGGCGGAGCTCAAGGCGCAATCTGACGGCGAAAAGGCGGACGCCGCGGTGCAGGTCGACATTGCTCAGGCCTCGCTTGATCAGGTGGCAAAGCAGTTTCCCATCGCATCGCTTGAAAGCCAGATTTCGGCTGCGGAAATACGCGCGAAGCGGCTGACGCTTCACGGCCCGTGCGACTGCCGTGTCCTCAATATTCGAGTGAAACCGGGCGAAGAGGTCGGCACCGGTCCAATATTGGTGGTGGGCGACACAGAGCGCATGCGCGCGGTCGCCGAAGTTTACGAGACGGATATCGGCAAAGTGCGGGTCGGCCAGCTTGCGGAGGTC
>DATCJI010000022.1:0-4579 GCA_036562835.1 Xanthobacteraceae bacterium
AGCACGCTTGCCGCCTGCTCGCCGCCCATCACCGAGATGCGCGCATTCGGCCACATCCATAAGAAGCGGGGGGCATAGGCGCGCCCGCACATGCCGTAATTGCCGGCTCCATAGCTGCCACCGATAATGATCGTATATTTCGGTACGTTAGCGGTGGCGACAGCGGTCACCATCTTGGCCCCGTCCTTGGCGATGCCGCCCGCCTCGTACTTGCGGCCTACCATAAAGCCCGTGATGTTCTGCAGAAACAGGAGTGGAATGTTGCGCTGGCTCGCGAGCTCGATGAAATGCGCTCCCTTGAGCGCGCTCTCACTGAACAGGATGCCATTGTTGCCGAGGATGCCAATTGGAAATCCATGAATATGGGCGAAACCGCAGATCAGCGTCTGGCCATAGAGCGCCTTGAACTCGTCGAACTCTGACCCATCGACCAGGCGTGCAATCACCTCGCGCACGTCGTACGGGATCCGCACATCCGCGGGCACGATACCGTAGATTTCGTTCGGCGGATAAAGCGGCTCACGCGAGACGCGCTGCTCCACCCATGCGTGGCTTGGGCGGTTCAGGTTGGCTACGATGCGCCGGGCAATGCCGATCGCGTGGTGATCGTCCTCGGCGTAATAGTCCGTGACTCCCGACTGCCGGCTATGTACGTCGGCGCCGCCCAGCTCTTCGGCGCTGACTTCCTCGCCGGTTGCGGCTTTGACCAAAGGCGGACCGCCCAGGAAAATTGTGCCTTGCTTGCGCACAATGATGCTCTCGTCCGACATCGCCGGCACATACGCGCCGCCCGCCGTGCATGAACCCATCACGATTGCGATCTGTGGGATGCCGAGCGCGGACATGCGCGCCTGATTGTAGAAAATGCGGCCGAAATGGCGCTCGTCCGGAAAAATCTCGTCCTGCAGCGGCAAAAAAGCGCCGCCCGAATCCACCAGGTACACGCAGGGCAAATGATTCTCGCGCGCGATCTCCTGCGCGCGCACGTGCTTTTTGACCGTCATCGGATAGTAGGTGCCGCCTTTGATCGTCGCATCGTTGGCGATGATCATGCATTCGCGGCCGCTGATGCGTCCGATTCCGGTGACGAGGCTTGCGGAATGGACATCGCCGCCGTAGAGCCCATATGCGGCAAGGGCGGAGAGCTCGAGAAACGGAGCACCGGGATCGACAAGGAGGTCGACACGGTCGCGCGCCAGAAGCTTGCCTCGTCCTCTATGCTTTCCCCGCGCATCCTCGCTGCCACCCTGCATCGCAATGTCGAGCTTTTCGCGCAGACCCTGCACAAGGCTCTGCATCGCCGCCGAGTTGCGCGCAAAATCGGCGGAATGAGGATCGACCGCGGAGCGAAGGACAGTCATTCTTCGTCGGGCCGATCTATCTGGTTTTTTCGAAAAGCTCGCGCCCGATCAGCATGCGCCTGATTTCGCTCGTGCCGGCGCCGATCTCATAGAGCTTGGCATCGCGCAAATAGCGGCCGGTCGGGTACTCATTGATATAGCCGTTGCCGCCCAGGAGCTGGATCGCGTCGAGTGCGACCCTGGTCGCATTCTCTGCCGCATAGAGAATGGCGCCGGCCGCATCCTCCCGGGTGGTCGCGCCGCGGTCGCAGGCCTTGGCGACCGAGTAGACGTAAGCCTTGGATGCATTCATGGCGACATACATGTCCGCGAGCTTCGCCTGCACGAGCTGAAACTCGCCGATCGATTTGCCGAACTGCTTGCGGTCGTGCACGTAAGGCATCACCGTATCCATGCAGGCCTGCATGATCCCCAAGGGTCCTGCCGAGAGCACGATGCGCTCATAGTCGAGCCCCGACATCAGAATGCCTACACCCTCGCCCTCCCGGCCCAGCACATTCTCCTCCGGCACCTCGCACTCGACGAAGACAAGCTCGCAGGTATCGGAGCCGCGCATGCCGAGCTTGTCCAGCTTTTGCGCCGTAGAAAATCCATGCATGCCCTTTTCGATGATGAACGCCGTAATCCCGCGCGGTCCTGCTTCGGGCGCTGTCTTTGCATAAACGATCAGCACCTCCGCCTCCGGGCCATTGGTGATCCACATCTTGTTGCCGTTAAGGACGTACCGGTCACCGCGCTTCTGCGCGCGGGTTTTCATGGATACCACGTCGGAGCCCGATCCCGGCTCAGACATGGCGAGTCCGCCTACGTGCTCGCCGGAGATGAGCTTCGGCAGAAACCTGCGCTTCTGCGCGTCGGTGCCGTTCCTACGGATCTGATTGACGGCAAGATTGGAGTGGGCGCCGTAGGAGAGACCAACCGCCGCGGATGCGCGCGAAACTTCTTCCATGGCAACGCAATGCTCGAGGTAACCCAGGCCCGCACCTCCCCATTCCTCTTCGACCGTTATTCCGTGCAGACCCAGCTTGCCGAGCTCGGGCCACAGATCGCGGGGAAAGACGTTGGTACGGTCGATCTCGTCGGCACGGGGCGCGATGCGGTCGGACGCAAACCCACGCACGCTGTCGCGCAGAATGTCGGCAGTCTCGCCGAGACCAAAATCGAAACCGCGCAACTCATTCACGCGCATCAGGAAAGTCCTCGAAAACGCCCACGGTCTGAAGGCGTGACCAGTACCGCGCCATTAATGCACCGGCTCAGAAGGGGGCACAATACGGCATTTGCAATCCGGCAAGCGTTGCTTGAAAATTGGTCCAGCAGCTTAGGCCTCGCGTGCGCGACGAGGCATTTTGCGCGCCGAGCATGCGCAGAGCAGAAAGGAAATGGGATGGCTTCGACCGTAAAAGAAATGCTCAAGGAGGCGAATGCCGCCGTACCCCGCATCGCCCCTGCAGAGTTGCAGAAGAGAATGCAAAACGGAGACGTTCTCGTCGTCGACGTCCGCGATGCCTCAGAGCTCGCGAGCGCCGGCAAAATCAAAGGGGCGGTGAACATCTCGCGCGGAATGCTCGAATTCCGCGCCGATCCGGAAAGCCCGTATCACAACGTGGCCTTTGCAAAGGATAAGCCGGTCGCACTGTACTGCGCCTCGGGCGGCAGGTCGGCGCTCGCGGGGAAAACGCTCCGGGAGCTCGGCTATACGACGGTCTACAATGCGGGCGGGTTCAAGGAACTGGCTGATGCGGGTCTTCCCACCGAGCCCGCGTAGTTTCGTGTCTCAATCGCGGGCTGCGGTCCAAGGGCAGGGTCCACCAATCGTTGTAAAATACAATGGGCTACAATGAGCGGCCGGCGCTCGCATTCCGCCATTCGGTCCAGCCGCCGCATTGTAAAATACAATAAAATACAAGACCCCTGCTCCCTCTGGACGCAAAACCCGGCGCACTGGCCGGGTCAAGACACACTATTCGATCCTATTTAATTTCTAGCATGCCACTGTACAGCTGTCCATCATAATCCCGGGCTCCATGCGAGATTTGTTGGTCACCGGCCGGAATTGCCGCCAAAAAAAAGAGCACGAATCCCGGCGATGGGTTATGCGCCGCTGATCAGGCCGCGGGGCACCTTCGGCAGGACTGGCCCGTGTCAAAAGTGAACTGAAAGACGCAGAGGCCGCCAGGACCAAAGTCCTTGGACAACACTGAGCTCGTGCTCAGGCCGGAACACCCGCCCGGGATAACCCAAAACCGCGGCGCGTATCGCGGACATCGGGAAATGCCAATCCGGCGCCCAGCATATGTCGGCCGCGGCGCAGCGCCGCACGGGCAACCCATGCGTCGAATGCGGTGCGTACGAGGGCGGGTAATTGACCAGGCTCTCGCAGCACGGACCGCAGCACGGCGAGGACATCGGCAGTGCCGTCCGGACGCAAGCCGATCAGTGCAGCTGGTGGGAGCAGCGTGTGGGCCGCATCAATAATGACGCGACACACGACAAACGGAACCCGATGGGCAGTGGCGATACTGCCTACGATGTGCGACTCCATGTCGACTGCCACCGCGCCGGTTTGCGCGTGCAGCAATTGCTTTTCTGAAGGATGCGCGACGGGCGCATCCACGCCGACCATCTCGGCATGCACCGCTTTTGGAAGCCGGGCCAGAAGCGATCGCGTCCAAGTCTCATCCGTTGGGAAAAGTTGGTTCGTGGTTCGCACCGCGGTCGCAGCGACCCAATCGCCTGCTGCCAAACCGGGCGCCAAACCTCCTGCAACCCCGAAGCTGATGATGCCGGAGGCACCGCGGCGCAGTGCCGAATCGAGATCGGCGGGAAGGCGCGGCCCCTGACTGCATATGACGGAAACGCCCGACCCGAGCGCGATTCGAGCCTCTAAGGCAAGCGAAGTAACGGCGACAATGCCCCCGGACATCCGTGCGCTCTTCAAAAGCAACTTGTCCCGCAGTGGACGAATAAAGTCAACCCGCGCACATTCTGCCACGCTGCCCTTCCCGGACGCTTGTTCTATTTCGAAACGGCGCGGAAGTGATGTACAAGACAGCGACATGGCAGCGGGCGAAAGGCGCCCATGGTCGAAATGGACTGCACAGTAGTTTGTCAGAATGCTGTCTCTCTTTGCAGAATCGCGTTCGTCTGGAATGCACTCGCAGGTGCGCGAACCCGGATTTTGAAGCCGGTGACGGGAGGGGGCCAATGCCTGGGAC
>DATCJI010000023.1:0-12063 GCA_036562835.1 Xanthobacteraceae bacterium
GGGCCGGTGAACTGCTGCACCTTGAAGGCGAAATGCCGGTCGCGCGCGATGCTGTAGCCGCTCCGCCCGCGCGAGATCAGGTCCAGCGTCAGCGCATCGCGCAGGAAATCAAAGACTCGGAAGTCCGGCCCGAACCAGTCCGCGCGTGCCTTCGACAGCGCGCTCTCGATAATGGCACGGTCTTCGCGTGAAGGACCGGAACGCGTGATGTAGGTTCGATAGACCGGAAAATGCAGGATGAAGAACTCGAAAGCTGCGCGCAGACGCTCGGCGGCATAATCTCGCGTCGAGTAATGGCCTGCCGCAATGCGCGCCAACAAGCGCGCGAGCACGGTGAACTCGCTCGCCAGAATGTTGGCGATGACGCGTCGTTTGGCCTCGATCAGAATCTCATCGAAACTGCGGTCGTCGCCGCTCGCCTCGTGCCAAGCCTGATCGAGCTCGCTCATGCCCTTCTCGTCCAGAAGCACCCGCGAGATGGTGTTGAGCCATTCGTATCCGGTGGTGCCGCTCACGCCGGCAAAACGCGGCAGCCGCTCGCCATCGGCGAGAATCTTTTCCACGACGATGTAAAAAGGACCACTGCCCGGCGGCTTTGCCACGTCGGCGAGCCTTTGCAGCCTTCGGCAATATTGATGCGGATCGCGCAGGCCATCGATGTGATCGATGCGCAAGCCGGTGATCCACCCTCGCGCGATGAGCTGCCGGACTTTCGCGTGAATGGCCTCGAATACGGCCTTATCCTCGACCCGCAGCCCCGCGAGGTCGTTGATATCGAAAAAGCGGCGGTAATTGATCTCGCTTCCAGCGAGCGGCCAATAGGCGACGCGGTAAGCCTGGCGTTCGAGAAGGTGGTGCAAAGCGAGCAGCGCGCCCGCCTCGCCCGATTTTGGATCGAACGCCCGCAAGCCGCGATCGATCACATCCTTGGCGTCCGGGATTACTGAGAGCGCCGCCTTCAGCTCGGGAGCTTTCTCGCGCGAAGGATTATGTGCACCCCGGTATTGTTCCGCGAGCTTGAGCAATGCGCGGCCGGCCGGCTCCTGGGTTGCGCCCGCAGTTGCCACCGTCTTTTGCAGGATCTCGCTGTAACGGTTTGACCCGATCGGAAGCCGGTGCTCGAAATACCAGGCGGAGAAGGTGCCATGCTCCGCATCGTAACGGAGTTCGATATCGCCGCTTTCTAACGCCTCGCTGTACGGCTTGCCGAGAATCGGCAGGA
The DNA here is from genome assembly GCA_036562835.1 of Xanthobacteraceae bacterium. Lineage (GTDB taxonomy): Bacteria > Pseudomonadota > Alphaproteobacteria > Rhizobiales > Xanthobacteraceae > VAZQ01. The sequence goes on from DATCJI010000023.1 coordinate 1,223, forward strand.
GCACGCCGCCCCGCGGGTGCTTGGGGAGGCTCTGCCAATCAATGTCGAAGAAACTCGCGTAGGGCGATTTCGGCCCCCACTCCAGCACGTCCAGCCACCATGGATTGTCCGCATGATGGATGCCCATGTGATTAGGGACGAAATCGAGAATGAGTCCCATATCGGCCTGGGCGAGCGCCTCGCACAAGCGCCGCAGTCCCTCTTCTCCGCCGAGCTCCGGGTCAACGGCGGTATGATCGACCACGTCATAGCCGTGCGGGCTGCCGGCGCGCGACTTGAGAAAAGGCGAGGCATACACATGGGAGATGCCGAGGGATTTCAGGTACGGCATAAGCGCAGTGGCGGCGTCGAACCCGAATGCTGCGGTAAGCTGAATGCGGTAGGTGGCGACCGGAATGCCCGGCGGCATCAAGCTTCTCCCAACCTCCAGAGCACCGACCAGGGAGGAAGAGATGTTCCCGGTACGCTGCCCCAGAGCGCGTTGCCCTGCGGAGTAGAAGCGGGATGCGGCGCCTCGTGGCCGGACAAGTTTGCGAGCAGCTTCAGCATCTTGCCGTCGCCGAGGCGCCAACTCGCCGTGAGAACAGGACTATCGAACTTTGCACCGGCAAAGCTGGCCCCGGCGAGCCGATTGCCCAAAACAGTTTTCCTGATCCTGAGCAGCTCGCGCACCAGAGCAAGGCGCCTGCTGTCCTGGCCTGCGTCCCAGTCCAGCACGGCGGAACGAAAGGTGGCTTCACTCAATGGATCGGGGATCTTGGCGCACGATTTCGCGTACGCATCCTTGAATTCCCGCCGCCTGCCCGCCCGCACGGCGTCGGCGAGCGCACCTGTAAAATCACAGAAGAACGGGAAAGGCCTCTGTGATCCCCATTCCTCGCCCATGAACATGAGCGGAGGCATCGGCGCGAGCAGCGTGATGGCCAGCGCGGCTGCAAGCGCGCGCTCGTCAACCTGCGCGGTCAGGCGGTCACCTTTCGGGCGGTTTCCAATCTGATCGTGGTTCTGCAGAAAATTGACAAAGGCGAGCGGTGAGAGTGATGCCGAGGGATCGCCGCGTGTGCGGCCGCCGCGGTGATCTGATTGCTCGCCCTGATACGCAAAGCCCGAGGCGAGTACGCGCGCGAGGTGACGGCCGGGCTCGGTGATGTAATCGCGGTAATAGCCCTGACTCTCGCCCGTGAGCAAAACATGCCACGCGTGATGATAATCGTCGTTCCATTGCGAGCGGTATTTCCCGGCCGGAGGGTCGGTGGACGGATCGAGCACGCTCACGCGATTGTCGTCGTTCTCCAGGATGAGATGAATTGACCGCCGAGTGTTTGCGGCGAGGTTGCCGACCGCGCGACTGAGCGCAGTGAGCACAGAAGGTTCGCCCCGCTCGCTGATGGCGTGCACCGCGTCGAGACGAAGTCCGTCGAAGCGATAGCGTGTCAGCCAATGCAGTGCATTCTCAATTGTAAAAGCGCGGACTTGCGGGACGCGGTAGTCTATCGCGCTTCCCCACGGCGTATGCGCGGGCGCAAAGAATTGGGGAGCGTAGCGGGCGAGATAATTTCCTTCCGGCCCGAAATGATTGTAGACGACATCGAGAAACACCATGAGCTTGCGCGCGTGCGCGGCATCGATCAACGCCCGCAGGTCATCGGGGCGGCCATACGCGTTGTCCGGTGCATAGAGCAGGACGCCGTCATAACCCCAGTTCCACCGCCCGGCGAAATCAGCGATCGGCATCAACTCGATTGCGGTCAGACCGGTAGCTGCCACGTGATCGAGCTTCTCGATGGCGGAGCGGAAAGTGCCCTCCGGCGTGAATGTCCCAACGTGCAATTCGAGAACGCTCGTTTCGTGCCACGGCCGGCCACGCCAGCTTCCCGCCTGCCAGCCGAAAGCGTCGTGATCGATCACTTCGCTCGGGCCGCCAATGTCGGCGGGCTGATAGTGCGAAGCAGGATCCGGCACTTCCAGCTCGCCGTCGATGCGGAATTTGTAGAGGGTGCCGGCGCGCGCGCCCGCAACGTGAGTTTCGTACCAGCCGTCCGCATTGGCCTGCATCGGATGCGGTCGCTCAAGCATGAGCTCGACTTGCTTTGCCGCGGGGGCCCAGAGGCGGAACGTCACTCCCTCGGGCCCAAGTCGCGGGCCGAAGGACCGGCTGGGGATCACGCCGACCCCGCGAAAGCGACTATCGCTTGCGGTAGAGCGTCGAGCCTCGATCCCGGCAGGAACTCCCCGCTGCGCGGCTTGGGACTGGTGTCCAGAACAAGCGACCAGCGGTTGAAACCGGCAAGCTCGGGGAATTTGAACTCGATGGTGTGCGGCGCTGCATTGAGCACCACGAAGAGAGCTTCTTCGTTCTCCTGCAAAGGCCCAAGCACGTAGGAGAGGAAGCGTCCTTCGGGAAAATTCCAGTCCTGCTCCGTCATTTCCATTGCCTTGGGCGTGAGCCACAGCACGCCGAAAGAGCCGTCACGGCGTCGCCCTTCCACCCACCCACGCGGACGCGTCTGTGGGAAGCGCTGGCGCAAGGAGGTCAGCTGCGCAATCAAACCGCGCAGATCGTCTTCCCCGTCGAGGCCGGACCAATCGATCCAGCCGGTCACATTGTCCTGGCAATAAGTGTTGTTGTTACCGTTCTGACTGTTGCCGACCTCATCGCCTGCGAGCACAAGCGGCACGCCCTGGGCGAGCATAAGAGATGCGAGCAGGTTGCGCCGCGCCTGGCGTCTGCAGGCGAGGACTGCCGGATCCTCGCTCGCACCTTCGACCCCGCAATTGGTGCTGTGATTGTCGTCCGAGCCGTCGCGGTTATCCTCCCCGTTAGACTCGTTGTGTTTCTGCAGGTAGCTCGTGAGATCGGCGAGCGTAAATCCATCATGCACGGTGATGTGGTTGATGCTCGACCAGGGCCCGCGTCCGTCGTGGTCGAAGAGGTCGGCCGAGCCGGTCATGCGGCGGCCAAGCTCGCCGATGAGATTGCCTTCGCCTGCCCAGTAGCGCCGCAGCGTGCGGCGGAAATGGTCATTCCATTCCGACCATCCGGAAGGAAAGCCGCCGACCTGATAGCCGCCCGGCCCAATATCCCACGGCTCGGCAACGAGCTTCACGCCGGCAAGCACGGGATCCTGCCGGATCGCGGCGAAGAAGGGGGCGGCACGACTGAAGCCGTTGGCCTCGCGGCCGAGCGTGCTCGCCAGATCGAAGCGGAATCCATCGATGTGACAAACCTGTACCCAGTAGCGCAGCGAATCCATCACCATCTGTAGCACGCGCGGATGGTTGAGGTTGAGGGAATTGCCCGTGCCGGTGAAATCCTCGTAATAGCGAGGCTCGCCGGGAACGAGCCAATAATAAGAAGTATTATCGATGCCGCGGAAACTCAGGGTCGGACCGAGGTGATTGCCTTCGGCGGTGTGGTTGTAGACCACGTCGAGAATGACCTCGATACCGGCATCATGGAGCCGGGAAACCGTGGAGCGAAAGTCGTCGAGCGGATTGGCTGCCGCATAGCGCTGGTCGGGAGCGAAGAATCCCAACGTGTTGTAGCCCCAGTAATTACTCAACCCGCGCTCGATCAGGTGGCGGTCGTCCACGAAATAATGGATCGGCAAGAGCTCGAGCGTGGTGATGCCGAGCTGGCGCAGATGATCGATCACGCCAGGCGCGGATAGCCCGCGAAAGGTGCCGCGCATCCACGGCGGCACGTCCTCACGCTGCTGCGTGAGCCCCTTGACGTGCGCCTCGTAGATGATCGTATCGCACCACGGCACTTTGGGGCGCTGCTCGCTGCCCCAGGTGAAAGCCTCGTCGATCACCACTGCCTTTGGCATCCCACGAGCATTGTCGCGCCGGTCAAACGAGAGATCGGCGCGCGGACTGCCGGTGCGATAACCGAAATGGGCATCGCTCCAGACGAGGCGGCCGGCCAGCCATTTTGCGTAGGGATCGACAAGAAGCTTGTACGAATTGAAGCGGAATCCGCGCTCCGGTTGATAAGGGCCGTGCACCCGGTACCCGTAGAGCTGGCCGGGCGAGACGTCATTCAAATAACCGTGCCAAATATCCTCGGTCCGTTCCGGCAGTCGAATGCGCTCGATCTCGCGGCGCCCCTGCGCATCGAAAAGGCAGAGGTCGACTTTTTGGGCATTCGCGGAAAACAAAGCAAAGTTGGTCCCCCGTCCGTCCCAGGTGGAGCCCAGCGGATGGGGGAGTCCCGCGGAGAGCCGCGAGTTACGAGTGGGGGACGAGAAATATTGCCGCAAGGGGCGGAATAACAAGGTTGACCTCGGGAATTGTGCCTTCCTGCAACGTTCTGACGATACCGCCGTTCCCGATGTTGCTGCCGCCGTAGAGTTCCGAGTCAGTGTTGAGGAGCTCGCGCCATGCGCCGGCGAACGGCACCTTGATGCGATAGTCCCGGTACACTTCCGGCGTGAAATTCACCACAACGAGGCAGCGGTCCGTGGTATCGCGGCCCTTGCGGAGCCACGCAAACACGCTGCGCTGCGCGTCGTGCATGATGAGCCACTCAAATCCGGCCGCTTCGCAGTCGAGCTGATGCAGCGCCGGTACGGTGCGATAGAGCCGGTTGAGGTCGCGAACGAGCTGCTGCACGCCCGCATGATAAGGCCTGCCCAGGAGATGCCAATCGAGCGAATGGTCGTGCCGCCATTCGTTTTCCTGAGCGAATTCGCACCCCATGAACAGCAGCTTCTTGCCGGGGTGGCCGAACATGAACCCGTAATAGGCGCGCAGGCTGGCGAAGCGCTGCCATTCATCGCCCGGCATGCGCCCGAGAATGGAGCGTTTGCCGTGCACCACCTCATCATGCGAGAGCGGCAGGATGAAATTTTCAAAGAACGCGTAGTGCAGGCCAAACAGGATCTGGCCGTGGTGATGCTGCCGATAGATCGGATCTTTGCTGATATATTCGAGCGTGTCGTGCATCCATCCCATGTTCCATTTGTAGCCGAAGCCAAGACCGCCCCAATCCACGGGACGTGAAACCATGGGCCATGCAGTGGATTCCTCAGCCGCAGTCGTCGCATTGGGGAAACGTCCGAACACTTCCATATTGAAGTGCCGGATGAAGCTGAGCGCTTCCAGATTTTCCCGGCCGCCATATTTGTTCGGAATCCAGCCTCCTTCGGGCCGACTGTAGTCGAGGTAGAGCATGGAGGCGACAGCATCGACGCGCAGTCCATCGACGCGGTACCGATCGAGCCAGAACAGGGCGTTGGCAATCAGGAAGTTCGTTACCTCCGTGCGCCCGTAGTTATAGATCAGCGTATTCCAGTCGAGGTGGCGGCCCTGCATCGGATTGAGATGCTCATAAAGCGCGGTGCCATCGAAATGAGCGAGACCGTGCGGATCGTCAGGAAAATGCCCGGGCACCCAATCGAGCAACACGCCAAGGGCCGCGCGATGGCACGCCTCGACCAGCGCCGAAAAATCTGCAGGCGAGCCGAACCGGCTGGTGGGCGCGTACAGGCCCGTTGGCTGATACCCCCACGATCCATCGAACGGATGCTCCGCGACTGGCAGGAATTCCACATGCGTGAAGCCCATATCGCGTGCATAGGCGGGTAATTGCTCCGCCAGCTCGCGATACGTCAGCCATCTCCCGCCCTGGTCACCCCGCCGCCGCCAGGATCCGAGATGCACTTCGTAGATAGAGATCGGGGCGGCATGCGCATTGATCCCGGCAGGGGCGGGCTGCGGTTTCGCAAACGCATTGAGATCGACGACGATCGATGCCGTCTTCGGTCGCAGCTCGGCCATGAACTCAACCGGATCGGACTTGAGCGGCATCATTTGACCGTCGTGGCCAATGATCTCGTACTTGTATTTGTCGCCCACGCGCACGCCGGGCACGAAGATCTCCCAGTAACCGTTGCCGCGCACGCGCATGGCGTGACGTCGTCCGTCCCAGAGGTTGAAATCGCCGACGACACTCACGCGCCTGGCAGAGGGAGCGAACACCACGAACGCGGCGCCCGCCACGCCATCCAGCACCATGGGGTGGGCGCCAACCTTGTCGTAAAGCTGCATATGCGTGCCTTCGCCGAGCAGATAGAGGTCGTACTCGGAAAGGATTGGCGGGAACCGATACGGGTCCTCCAGCTCGACTTCCCAATCGCCGTACCGGGCGCGCACGCGGTATCGGCGGGCGCCGTTTGAGAGCCGCCCTTCAAACAGCCCGGCATCGTGCAGCCGCTGCAACTCCGTTGCCTCGCCGCGCTCATTGACCACGGCGACATCTTCCGCATCCGGCAGGAAAACGCGGACCACTGGGACATTCCCTTCAAAATGCATACCCAGATAATGGAACGGGTCGGAATGGCGGCCCTCGATTACGGCGTAAGCTTCCGAGCTGAGATAAGTCATCTTGCTGCGCGCTCCGCATGAAGAATGCGCCGGGCGCCCGCGAGAGGCACCCACACCCAATCCGGCCTGTGCGCCAGCTCGTACCCGATCTCGTAAAAAACCTTCTGCAGGAGGAAGAAATCCAGGAGCCGGTCGGCATCATCGTGCGAGGCCGGCCAAAGCCGTGCGTCCGTGAGCGTCTGCCTGTAGCTGCCGAGGAATGCCCCGACTGCGGAATCGCGCCAGCGGTCGAGAGCGCGCGCAATCCTGTCCTGCGGGTCGGGAGCCGAATTGAGAGCCCGCCGTAGTGCCGCCGTCGCTGAATAGTCGATCGAACGAATAAGGCCGGCGACGTCGCGGGCGGCTGGTCCCTTGCGGCGCCGCTCCTCGATTGCACGCCGGGGCTCGCCTTCAAAATCTATGATCGAGATGTCGTCCTTCACGATCAGTATCTGGCCGAGATGAAAATCGCCGTGATGCCTGATTTTGCTCAGCTGGAGCGAGTCGGGAAACAGATCGCGCAGCAGGTTGGGCAGGCTTTCCCGCCGCGCCATGACATCATCGAGCAAACCAAGTGCGCTCTCCGGCAGCTCCCTGCGACGCGCCAGCAGAGTGTCGAGGACGGCGTTGGCGCTCTTGAGCGCGTCCTCTCGCCAATGCGCAACGTCGTCGGCTTGCAACGGTTCCGGCGCGAATTCGGCGATATCGTCGCGGCTCGCCAAGGCGAGCTGCAGTTGCGCAACACGCACCCCGACGAGCTGCATGCGGCCGAGATACGCCGTTTGCTCGTCGCTCTGGCCCGCTGCCTCTGCCGTGAGCAGCCGCTGCTCCTCGACGTAGCGATCGAGAGAATGCGCCGTCACCGTCCAGGCATCGCCCTGATTCTCGACGAATTCATGCAGCACGGCGACCGCGCTGGTTTTCTCCTCCCGCTCGAGCTCCGCGGAGGCACGCAAAGCGGGCGCGTGGGGAAACGACACGGCCTCGGTCAGAAAGCGACCGATTTCCACTTCCGGGTTGGTCCCCGGTTCAAGCCGTCGAAACAGCTTGAGCACATACTTGTTGCCGATGAGCACGGTCGTGTTCGACTGCTCGGTACTGATCGCGCGCACGCTTTCGATCGGGTCAGGCGTTGCGGCGGCGAACGCGCGGGTAGGCTCGAACGCGAGGCGCCCGCCATCGGCTTCGATACTACGTCCGTTGCGCATCTCTTCGAGCATGAAAGCGATGAAACTCTGGTCCGTTGCGGCATCGAGCAGGGTGCCTTCCGATCTGCCGCGGCGCACAGCGGCAAGCGCATTCGTATCTTTGCGCACCCGATCCAGCCGGGCCCAGCGGATAATCAGGGGCAGCAAATAAAGGGCAGCCTCCCGCCCCGTCTTCGCCTCCACTACCGCAAGCTGGAGCTCCGGATCACGTGTGGTGAGCGGTATAGTCAGGAGCACACGCGCTGCCGCGGCAGCGCCACGTTGCGCGTACCAGCGCCGGCCGGAAAGAAAGGAGGGCAGCACATCGCGCTCAAGCACCGAGCCGGTGCGGCCTTCGAACAGGGTGCGCCAGCCGCCAGTGAGGACGAGCGTTTCGAACTCGACCGCCGCCGATCTGGTCTCGAGCTCTCGGTCAAGCTGCTCGCACAGTTGGAACCAGTAGAAACCATATGGCGGCAAGGTGATCAGATAGGGGTCGCTCTTGATTGCGGGGAAGCTGGTGCGGCCGAGCAGCTCGAGCGGCACGCGACCTCGCCACAGCGACAGATCGATTTCAGCCGCCTGTGCCGAACGCGAGAGGTTGGCGACGCATAGCACGACTTCATTGTCGTATTGGCGCACATAAACGAGCACCGAACGGTTTGCCGGACGAATGAAGCTCAACGAGCCGCGACTGAACACCTTGCTCGACTTACGCACCGAGATCAGGCGCTTGGTCCAGCTCAAAAGCGAGCCGAGGCTGCGCGACTGCGCTTCCACGTTGACGGCTTCATAGCCGTAGACCGGATCCATGATCATCGGCAGGTAGAGGCGTGCCGGATCGCAACGGGAGAAGCCGCCATTGCGGTCGGGCGTCCACTGCATGGGGGTACGGACCCCATTGCGGTCACCGAGATAGATGTTGTCACCCATGCCGATCTCGTCGCCGTAGTAGATGATGGGCGTTCCCGGAAATGACATGAGCAGCGCATTCATCAGCTCGATCTTGCGCCGGTCATTGTCCATCAGCGGCGCGAGACGCCGTCGAATGCCCAGATTGATCCGCGCGCGCGGGTCGGTCGCATAGGTCGACCACAGATAGTCGCGCTCAACATCCGTGACCATTTCGAGGGTGAGCTCGTCGTGGTTGCGCAAAAAAAGCGCCCATTGGCAGTTTGCCGGAATGTCCGGTGTCTGCCGCAGGATGTCCGTGATTGGAAACCGGTCCTCCTGCGCAATCGCCATGTAAATGCGCGGCATGAGCGGAAAGTGATAGGCCATGTGGCATTCGTCGCCATCGCCGAAATAGGCGCTCACGTCCTCCGGCCACTGGTTGGCTTCTGCCAGGAGGAGCTTGCCGGGCGCGTATGAATCGAGCTCTGCGCGGATGTGCTTTATGATTGTGTGCGTCTCCGGCAGGTTTTCATTGTTGGTTCCTTCGCGCTCGCATAGATAAGGGATGGCGTCGAGACGGAAGCCATCGACGCCGCGATCGAGCCAGCGCCGCATGACCTCGATCATCGCCAGCAACACGCGCGGGTTGTCGAAGTTGAGATCGGGCTGATGTGAAAAGAACCTGTGCCAGTAATAAGCTCCGGCTACCGGATCCCACGACCAGTTCGACCTCTCCGTATCGCTGAAGATGATGCGCGTGCCGGCATACCGCTGGTCGGTGTCGCTCCAAACGTACCAATTGCGTGCGTCCGAATCGGGACTGCTCTGCCGCGCGCGCTTGAACCAGGGGTGCTGGTCGGAGGTATGATTGATTACGAGCTCGGTGATGACGCGCAAATTCCGCCGGTGCGCCTCCTGCAGAAAGCGGCGAAAATGCTGCATCGTGCCGAAATCGGGATTGATGCGGCGGTAATCGGAAATGTCATAGCCGTCGTCGCGGCCCGGTGACGGATAAAACGGCAACAGCCAAAGCGCCGTTACCCCGAGCTCCTGCAGATAATCGAGCTTTTCGGTGAGGCCGGCGAAGTCGCCTATGCCGTCATTATTGCTGTCGGCAAACGCTTTTACATGCAGCTGATAGACGATTGCGTCCTTGTACCAAAGGCCGTCGCCTGCGAGCTGGGGCTCAAGCTTGATTTCCGGCGCGATGTTCATGACCGCTGCTTGGCCCTCTCACGCATGGCAGCGCATGAAAATCGCGGGATCCTGCTGTTGGTCGATGCGCAGCCGCAGCCCTCCCCATTCGATCATGCGGCGCTCGCCGGTGACGAGATTCTCGACATATTTGACGCGTTGGCGCGAGCCCTCGGGGCCGATTTCCATATCGCCGAAATGGAACCAGAACTCGCGCGGGCCTTCCGGGGCGAGCGCCACCGCGACCGCCACGGCATTTTCCCGAGCAACTGACTCCTTCACGTATCCGATCACCTGCGCGTCATCCAGCTGCGCAAATCGAAGATTACTGGTCTGCAGCAACGCGGCATTCTCCTTGCGAAACCGGTTTAGCCGGCGGATATATTCTTTGATATTTCCCGGCGCATTCCAATCCCGCGTCTTGAGCTCATACTTCTCGGAATTGAGGTATTCCTCCCTTCCGGGCAGCGGCGCATGCTCGAGCAGCTCGAAGCCGTTATAGACGCCATAATTGCCGGAAAGCGTCGCCGCCAGCGCCACGCGCGCCTTGAACATCCAGGGCTCGCCAGCCTGCAGATGCAAGGGCAGGATGTCGGGTGTATTCACGAAAAAATTGGGCCGGAAATACTCCCGTTCGGGGTAGCCGGTGATCTCGCTCAAATAGGCCTGGAGCTCCTCCTTCTCGGTGCGCCACGTGAAATATGTATAGGACTGATTGAAGCCGAGCTTCGCAAGCGCCTTCATGACCTTCGGTCTGGTGAAAGCCTCCGAAAGGAAGATGACATTCGGCTCGATCGCCTGCACCTCCCGGATCACCCATTCCCAGAACGGAAACGGCTTCGTGTGCGGATTATCGACGCGGAAGATGCGCACGCCTTGCGCAACCCAGAACAACAACACGTCGCGCAACGCCGTCCACACTCCTTCTCGTCCCCGGCCATAGAATTCGGGATTGACGATGTCCTCGTATTTCTTGGGCGGGTTTTCCGCAAATTGGATGGAGCCGTCAGCCCTCCGCTTGAACCACTCCGGATGGTGCGCAAGCCAGGGATGGTCGAGCGACATCTGCACGGCGAAATCGAGCGCGATCTCCATGCGGTGCTCACTTGCCGCGCGCGCGAGTCGAGCAAAATCATCGAGCGTGCCGAGCTCTGGATGGATCGCGTCGTGGCCGCCCTCCTCCGCGCCGATCGCCCACGG
>DATCJI010000257.1:0-2988 GCA_036562835.1 Xanthobacteraceae bacterium
CGCACTCTACTATCTCTGCCGGATGCTGGATGCCGGCGAGCCACCCCTCTATATCGCGCGCCGCGTGGTGCGCATGGCGATCGAGGACATCGGGCTGGCAGACCCGCAGGCGCTGGTGATCGCCAACGCCGCGAAGGATGCCTACGATTTTCTGGGATCGCCCGAGGGCGAGCTCGCGATCGCACAGGCTGTGGTGTATTGCGCGACGGCGCCCAAATCCAATGCCGGTTATGCCGCGTTCGGCGCAGCCATGCGCACGGCCAAGGAGGCCGGCTCATTGCTGCCACCAAAGCACATCCTCAATGCGCCGACCCAGCTGATGCAGGATGAAGGTTACGGCCGCGGCTATGCCTATGATCACGATGCCGAGGAGGCATTCTCCGGCCAGAACTATTTTCCGGACGCGCTCAAGCGGCAGAAATTCTATGATCCGCCGGAGCGCGGCTTCGAGCGTGAAATCAGGAAGCGGCTCGAATACTGGGCGAAATTACGGAAGGAGCGGGGCGGGGCATGAGCCGTGGAAAATCCGGCCCGCGCCAACCCGGCGGTGGCCGTCAGCAGGCCGGGCCGCGGCATCAATCGCGTCAGGCGCGGCACCAGTCATTCCGTCACCCCGAGGCGCGAGCGCAACGTGCCGTCTCGCGGCCGGGTCCCGTGGCCGGCGCGGAGCGGTTGCAGGTGGCCGGCAAGGTCCAGACCGTCTCCGTCTCGGCCGATGAGTCAGGCATGCGCGTCGATCGCTTTTTCGAGGCGCGCTTCCCGGGCCTGTCTTTCAGCCACATCCAGCGCATCATTCGCAAAGGCGAGGTGCGAGTGAATGGCAAGCGGACGCAGCCCAAAGTTCGCCTCGAGGCCGGGCAGGCCGTGCGCATTCCCCCGCTGAAGGTTGAAGCGCCGGCGCCGCGCGACGATGCGCCTGCCGCGCAGAAAGATCGCGCGTTCCTGAAATCGATCATCCTCTTCGAGGACGCCGACGTCATGGTGCTCAACAAGCCGATGGGTCTTGCGGTGCAGGGCGGCTCCGGCACCACGCGTCACATTGACGGGATGCTTGGCACCCTGCGGGGCCCTGACGGGCAGCGTCCGCGCCTCGTACACCGCTTGGACAAAGATACCGCCGGGTGTCTCCTCGTCGCGAAAACCCGCTTTGCGGCGGCAGCGCTCGCAAAGACTTTCCGCTCGCGCTCGGCGCGCAAAATTTACTGGGCGCTGGTTGCCGGCGTGCCTAAGCCGGCGCAGGGACGTATTTCCACATATCTGGCCAAGCAGGAAGTCGAGGAAGACTCCTATATGCGCATCGCCAAGCATGGCGAGAAGGACGCAGCGCACGCGGTCACTTACTACGCCGTGGTGGAGACGGCGGCGCACAAGTTTGCGTGGATTTCCCTGAAACCGGTGACCGGACGCACCCATCAGTTGCGGGCGCATATGGCCCATGTCGGCAACCCGATTGTCGGCGATCCAAAATATTTCAACATTGAAAACTGGGAATTCCCCGGTGGGGTGCAAAACAAGTTGCACTTGCTGGCGCGGCGGATCGCGGTACCGCACCCGCGTGGTGGTATCATCGACGTCTCGGCGCCGCTGCCGCCTCATATGGAGCAATCCTGGAATTTGCTCGGGTTTGACGCGAAACGTTATGATCCGATCGAGGAAGCTCCGGAGGAGTAGCGGGCGGGGCGAGGGGTTCCTATCTGAGAGGAGCCATGCGCGCATCTCTTTTGTCTAGCGTGCTTGTTCTGGCGGCGGCCGCCGCAGGGCCTTCCTTTGCTCAGAGCGGCAGCGGCTACAGCATCATGCAAGACGATTACAGCATCATGGTCCCCGAAAAGGGATCCAGGCCGTCGAAGCCCGAGCCCTGGCTTGCACCGAAATACAAGTCGCCACGCGGCACCGTGGAAAAGATCGTCATTCCGCGCTCCAAGACAGTGCCGCAACCTCACGCGGTGACGCCGCCGCCCCTCTATGTGCCCGAAACTGGCCGAACGCTGCCCAATCTCCCGACGATTTCGGGCTCGGGACGGGGTGGTGCCGAAACCTTCCAGGATCGTGCGGCGCGTTGTGCGCATCAGGCCGGGGTTTACGGACCCGAGGCCGGCAACCGCAACGCCTATGTCGGCAGCTGCATCAATCAGTAGCAATCCTCACAATTCACTTGAGGATTAACGGCTGCAGTTAGCGGGATTTCTTCAAGTTCAGGCTTCGCTTCAAGTGGCGGCCTAAATCTCCTCCATCACCTGGGCATAGGCGATCAGGGCGAACAACGCGGTGCCGCCGATTATGTTGCCGATCAGGACCGGTACCATGAAGTCGGTGAGCATTCGCCACCAGACCCACTCCCCCGAAAACACCAGAAGATAGGATTCCATACTGCCGGCGACGATATGGGTAAATCCGCCGGCGGCGATCAGCCACGTCATCAGGGTAATGACGTGGAATTGCGCGCCTTCAGCGCCCGGCATCAGCCAGACCATCGCCGCCATCAGAAACCCGGCGGCAATCGCGCGGAACACCATCTCCCACCAGCTGAAAGCAAGCAGGTCGCGGCTGATCTCCAGCATTCCGTTGTAGATGTCGCCCGGCAGAACGGGCGTGAACGTGCAGAACAATGCCGCAAACAAAGTGCCTGCAAGATTGGCTGCAAGCACGATCGCCCAAAGCCGCGCCATGCGCAGGATATTGCCCGACGTCAGGTGGGCGGCGACGGGCAAAACCGCGGTGATCGTGCTTTCGGTGAAGAGCTGCTGGCGCGAGAGCACCGCCATGATGAATCCGATGCAGTAGCCGAAGCTGACCACGAGCGGCTGCCAGGATGCCTCTGGCAGGTGTGTGGTCAGGATCGCCTGGGACAGCAACGAGAAACTGATCGAGAGCCCGGCCGCGACGCCCGACCACCACAGCGACGTAACGGGGCGTTCCATTTCTTCTTCGCCAAGTCGGCGCACCACCTCGTAGATCACCGGCGTGCGTGGAGTCGCTAGCTCCTCG
>DATCJI010000278.1:0-3175 GCA_036562835.1 Xanthobacteraceae bacterium
AAAGTCAGCCCCCAGAACTCTTTTTGCCCGACGATCCGTGCAATGGGCTCTCGTGCCAGCCTCCGATGCGCGAGCCGGGCAACCATTGTCGCTTCGTCAGGGTCAAGCACATGACCGGCTTGTGCAATGAGCGCGCCGTGATCGAGACCAAGCGCGTGACTAATCAGTATTCGGGCATCGAGAGATGCGCTTTCGAGGCCTGCACGTTCGAGCTTCCCGCGCAGCGCTCGGCGGGCTTGCGCTATGCTTTGTCCGACGAAGGACTGCTGATCGCCATCGCTCATTGTGGGGTCGTTTCGGCTGCCAGCAAGGCCGCCTGATGTTCGGCTACGAGCGCGTCGATGATCTCGCCCAACGCCTCCCCTTCCATGACTTGCGGCAGCTTGTAGAGCGTCAGATTGATACGGTGATCGCTGACGCGGCCTTGGGGAAAATTATACGTCCTGATGCGTTCCGAACGATCGCCCGAGCCCACCTGACCGCGGCGTTCGGCGGCGCGCTCGGCATCGCGCTTTTGGCGTTCCAGATCAAACAATCGTGCGCGCAGGACGTTCATCGCCTTGGCGCGATTGCGATGTTGCGAACGGTCTTCCTGCATCATCACCACGATGCCGCTGGGGATGTGGGTGACACGCACCGCAGACTCCGTCTTATTGACGTGCTGGCCGCCGGCGCCCCCCGAGCGTAAGGTGTCGATCTTGAGATCGGTCTCATTGATGGTGACATCAACGTCTGCAACCTCGGGCAACACGGCGACCGTAGCGGTTGAAGTATGGATGCGCCCCGAGGCTTCCGTGGTCGGCACGCGTTGCACGCGATGCACACCGGATTCGAACTTGAGCCGGGCGAAGGCGCCGCGCCCGCGAATCTCCGCAATGATCTCCTTGTAGCCCCCCATGGTGCCCTCGCTTGCCGAGATCACTTCCACCTTCCAGCCCTGCTTCGACGCGTAGCGCTCGTACATGCGGAAGAGATCGCCGGCAAACAGTGCCGCTTCGTCGCCGCCAGTGCCCGCACGTATCTCCATGATCACGTTGCGCTCGTCCATGGTATCCTTAGGCAGCAGCGCGAGCATGATCTCTCGCTCGAGAGCTTGCCGTTGCTGCTCGAGCTGCGGCTTTTCCGCGCTTGCCATCGCGCGCATCTCAGCATCCAGGCTCGTATCGCCGATCAGCCCATCCAGATCAGCGATCTCGCGGGCCACATCACGATAGCGCTTCACGGTCTGCACGAGGGGAGCTAGATCGGCGAATTCGCGCGACAGCCGCACGTATGTCTCGGCCGCCAGCTGGTTTGCAAGCTCGCCTTCAATCGCCGCGTGCCGGGCGACCAGCGCGTCGAGTTTTTGTTCAGGCAACATGGTGCGGGCAATTAGGTAGGACCAGCGCGATCAAATCTGCAGCCCCTGCTCGGTCGCAAACTTCCTGAGCTGCTCGCGCAGCGAGGGGCTGCCGATCCGGGTCTCCAAAAGCGGCCGCAGGAAAGCCGCCGTCTTTGCCGCGTGCGCTTCGAGCAGCATGGCTTTGACAGGACCTACCGCGGAAGGGGAGAGCGAAAACGCGCGATAGCCGATGCCGACAAGCGCGAGCGCCCCCAATGGATCCGAGGCGAGCTCGCCGCATACGCTCAGCGGCTTTTCATGCGTCTGTGCTTTTTGGGCAATGGCCTGCAGTGCTCGCAAAACAGGCGGAGAGATGGCATCGAACCGGTCTGCCACGCGCGCGTTCCCCCGATCCGCTGCATAGAAGAACTGCACCAGATCGTTCGACCCGACCGAGATGAAATCGGCGCGCTCGACGAGTTCGTCGAGCTGGAAGAGCAACGAAGGCACTTCCAGCATGGTGCCCACCTCGACCCGCTCGGGAAGCTTGTGGCCGTGGCGGCGCAGGTGCGTGAGCTCCCGCTCGATCAGCGATCTCGCCTCGTCGAATTCCTCCACCGTCGCGATCATCGGGAACATGACGTGCAGATTTCGCCCGCTGGCGGCGCGCAGAAGCGCGCGAATCTGGCTGCGCAGGAGGCCGGGACGGTCGAGACCCAGCCGAATGGCGCGCCATCCCAGGGCGGGGTTCTCCTCGCTGACGTTGCGCATGTACGGAAGAATCTTGTCGCCGCCGATATCGAGGGTGCGGAATGTGACCGGTTTCTGCCCGGCCGCGTCCAGCACGGCACGATAGAGCGTGAACTGCTCGGTCGATCGCGGAAAGCTCGCCGCCACCATGAATTGCATTTCGGTACGAAACAGGCCAATGCCGGCAGCGCCGGTCTCCTCGATATGCGGCAGGTCGACGGGCAGGCCGGCATTGATCATCAACGCGATCTCCTGCCCGTCCTTGGTGACACACGGGATGTCGCGCAATGCCTGATACTGCAACTGCCGGCGCGCCCGCAGTCGCACCCGCTCCACATATGCGCGTTCCAAATCGGGCGAAGGCCGCACGTGCACCTCACCCGTCGCGCCATCGACAATGATGGCATCGCCCGGATCCGCGAGCCCGGTCGCGTTCTCGACTTTTCCAATCGCAGGAACTCCCAGCGCGCGCGCAACAATCGCTACATGCGAATTGGGTCCGCTCTCTTCGAGGACCAGGCCGCGCAAGCGCTTGCGGTCGTAGTCGAGCAGCGCGGCCGGTCCCATGGAGCGGGCAACCAGAATGGCATTTTCGGGCAGGCTGTTGCGCGCGGGCGCATAATCCTTGCCCAGCAGCTGGTGCATCAGCCGGTTCGCCAGCTCATCCAGATCGTGCAGACGCTCGCGCAGGTATGGATCAGTCGCGCGCAGCATGCGTGCGCGTGTGTCAGACTGCACGCGCTCGACTGCGGCCTCCGCCGTCAGGCCAGTCGCGACCGCTTCTTCGAGGCGATGGATCCAGCCTCGATCGTAGGCAAACATGCGGTAGGCTTCGAGCACATCGCGGTGCTCGCCGCCGTCGGCAAGCTCCCCACGCTCGAGCATGAGATCGAGATCGGAGCGCAGGGTCTCGACCGCCGCCTCGAGCCGCTTGAGCTCCTTTTGCGCGTCCTCGGCGATGAAATTGGTGATCACCACCCGCGGCTCGTGCAGCACCACATGCCCAAGGGCCATGCCGTCATTCAGCGCAAGCCCGGTCAACTGAAGCGGGCGGCGGGCAGCCGGCTCGGCGCCGGGCGGGGCGATCGCGGACAATTCGCCTGA
>DATCJI010000284.1:0-2638 GCA_036562835.1 Xanthobacteraceae bacterium
TCCCCTCCCCTTGTGGGGAGGGGCAAGGGGTGGGGGTACTTCAAACAATGAGCCCCCACCCCCAACCCCTCCCCACACTCGCAGCGCGTATGCGCTGCTCGCGGGGGAGGGGAGCGCCACGCCACAACAGTGATCAATTGATCAGGGCCCAGTCGCTGTCCTTGATCTGGAGCATGCGGAACGCGGTGAGATCGAGCCCGAGATGATCGGCAGGCGACATGTTGACCACGCCGCCTGTGCCCACGAAATTTCTGGTTCGCTCGATCTCGTCGCGCAGCTTGGCCTTGTCGAAGCTGCCCGCGCGCCTGGCGGCTTCGACGAGAATCATCAAGCCGTCATAGGCGTGTCCGCCAAAGGTCGACACCGGCTCGCGCGTCTTTTGCTCGTACATACGCGTATACGCGAGGACCACCGGTTTTTGCGCGTCGCCGTCCGGCAGCTTGTCGGCAACGAGCAGCGCGGCGGCAGGAAGGCGCACGCCGTTCGCCGCAGGTCCCGCGAGCTCGATGAACTGCTTCGATGCCACTCCATGGCTCTGATAAAACGGGAGCTGCATTCCAAGCTGACGATAATTGCGCGTCACGACCGCCGGGCCTTGTCCGAAATCTGCATTGATCACCGCCTGCACGCCGCTTTTGCCTTTGATGTTGGTAAGCTGCGGGGTCATGTCGCTGTCGCGCGGACCATATGATTCCTCATGCGCGATTGAAATCCCGGCCCCGGGGGCAACCGCTACGCACTGCTCGCGCATGGATTTGCCGAAGGCGCCGGTGCCCCAGATCAGCGCCACGCTGGTGAGATTGCGGCCCTTCGCATCGGCAAAAATCTTTTCGCAGGCCATCCGATCCGTATGGGGTGTCTTGAAAACCCATTTGCGCACCGGCTCGACGATCTGCACGGCGCCCCCGAGTGAGATGAACGGTATTTCCGCTTCCTCAAACAGCGGAATCATTGCAAGGGTCGTACCCGTAGTGGTGCCGCCGATCATGGCGACGACCTTGTCATCCTCGATGGCGCGCGTTGCGAAAGTGCGCGCCGCGCTTGCATCCCCTGCATCGTCATAGCTCACGAGCTGCAGCTTCTGGCCGTTAACGCCGCCGTTCGCGTTGATCTCGGCGACGTACATGTCGAGCGTCTTCCGTTCGGGATCGCCCAGGAAGGAAGCCGGGCCGGTGACGGATAACACGGCGCCGATTTTTACATCGGCCCGCACTTCTCCGATTGCTGCGAAACCGATCAGGCAAACAGCCGCAAGGCTGGCAAATCTGCTGCAGTTCGGCATTCTTCCTCCCGTGCGTCTTTTTTAACGGCATCTCTCGAATCGTATCACGATTTGAGCCGGTGCCGCCGGTAGTCGTCGAGAATCGCTCGCGCGGCATTGTGCCCCGGAGCTCCCGTCACGCCGCCCCCCGGATGAGCACCCGACCCGCAGTGATAAAGGCCAGCGAGAGGGCCGCGGTAATCCGCATAACCGAGCGCCGGCCGCGCCCGGAACAGCTGATCGAGCGTGAGCGCCCCATGGAAGATGTCGCCGCCTGTGAGCCCGAACACCTCTTCGAGATCGGCGGGAGTGAACGCCTGCCGGCCGATGACACTGCGCCTGAAGCCGGGCGCGTAGCGCTCAACTGTATCGATCATGAGATCGGCAACTTCCTCGCGATGCTCGCTCCATGAGCGCCCGTCGGGCAACTGCGGCGCGACATGCTGGCAGAACAGGCTGGCCACATGCGCCCGGCGCGGCGCAAGGCTGCTGTCGAGCGTCGAGGGAATGACCATCTCGATGACCGGCGCGCAGCTCCACCCAAACAAGCGCGCCTCGCAATAGGCGCGGTCCATGTACTGCAGACTTGGCCCGAAAATGATGCCCGCCGTGTGATGATCCTGCGGCTCATGACCCGGCCGGGCCGCGAAGCTCGGCAGCTCCGAGAGCGCCACGTTCATGCGGAACGTCCCCGATCCGCAGCGCCATTCGCGCATGCGTTTCAGAAATGCGGGGTCGAGCGCGTTCTGCGGAATCATGCCGGTGTAGAGGAGCTTCGGATTGATGTTGGCCGCAACCGCGTGGCTGCGCACCGGCATGCCATTTGCAAGCACCACGCCGCGCGCACGACTTTGCTCGACGATGACTTCGCGCACGGGCGAATTTGTCTCGATCTGCACGCCGGCCTGGCGTGCGGCGCTTGCCATGGCGTCGCTGATCGCCCCCATGCCGCCCATGGCGTGGCCCCAAGTGCGTTTTTTTCCATTCACCTCGCCAAATGCATGGTGCAGCAGAACGTAGGCCGAGCCGGGCGTATACGGGCTTGCATAATTGCCGACGATGGCATCGAAGCCGAGCAAGGCCTTTATGGGATCGCTTTCGAACCAGCCGTCGAGGTAATCGCCGGCCGATTTGGTGAAGAGCTCGAACAGCGCATCCAAAGTTCCAGTCGGCGCGCGGCTCAGATGGTTTGCAAGACCGGCAAGTTTCAGGAGCTCGCGCACCGCGGCCAACGTGAAGCCGCGGCCGAGGTTCGGCGGTGCCTCCAATGCCAGGCGGCGTAAGACGTCGGCCGCCGCGTCGATCTGCCCATTGAAGTCCTGCAGCCGTTGCGCATCGAGTTGACTGAATTTTCCTACGCTGGGTTCCGTGCGGCCA
>DATCJI010000285.1:0-11144 GCA_036562835.1 Xanthobacteraceae bacterium
GCTCGATGCCTCCAGCGCGCAGCATCAGATACGCTGGCACTGGCTGCGCGGCCATGTCGGCCACGCGCTGAACGAACGGGCCGATGCGCTGGCGCGCGAGGCAATTGCAGCCGTGCGCTCCGGCGCGCTGGGTGCGCTCACGCCAACCCGAGCCACACCGCACCGTCGTCACCCGCGGGCTTGACCACCGCAAGTCCGATTTATCCAATTCCGGCAATGACGAATAAGTCGCCTCAGGCGCGCGCGGCCGCGTGAATGGCCGCGCGCAATCGCTGGTAGGTACCGCACCGGCAGATATTGCTGATGCCCGCATCAATGTCCGCGTCGGACGGGCTCGGCTTCTCCTTCAGCAAGGCTGCGACGGCCATGATCATGCCGGACTGACAGTAGCCGCATTGCGGCACGTCATGGTCAAGCCAGGCCTGCTGCACCTTGTGCAACACGCCGTCCTCGGCGAGCCCCTCGATGGTAGTGATCCGCCGCCCCACCACCGTGGCGGCGGGCAGCGCGCATGAACGCATCGCCACTCCGTCGACCTGCACCGTGCAGGCGCCGCACTGGGCAATTCCGCATCCGTATTTGGTCCCCGTCAGTCCGATGGTGTCGCGCAATACCCAAAGGAGCGGCGTATCAGGCTCGACATTGGCCTCGTACGTATTGCCGTTCACGGTGAGGACGATCATGCGCAATCTGCTTTGACTATCGAGAGCGTGACGTGATTTACCCCTTCATCTAGGGACGGGGCGCGTCATGCGCCAGCGGGGACGACCGGGAGGGACGCGTGGGGGACGAAAGTAGCTCAGGCGAAGCGGCGCGCATCAGTGCGGAGGCGCTTGCGGCGTTCGCGCGCCGCGCCCTCGAGGCTGCGGAGCTTCCTACCCGGGACGCGGAGCTTGTTGCAAAGCTCATGATCGAAGCCGACCTGCGCGGCAGCGACACCCATGGCGTGGTGCGCCTGCCTCTTTATGTGCGGCGGTTGCAGGCCGGCGGCATCAATGCACGCCCGAATATTCGCGTGCTGCAGGACCGTGCGGCTACGGCGCTCGTCGATGGCGACAATGCCATGGGCCATCTGGTCATGCATTACGCTGCGAGTCTCGCGATCGAGAAGGCGCGCAGCGCAGGCGTCGCCTGGGTGGGTGCCCGCATGAGCAATCATGCGGGTCCCGCCGCGCTCTACGCGATGATGCCCGCCGCTCAAGACATGATCGGGGTCTATCTCGCGGTGGGCAGCAACAACCATCTGCCGCCGTGGGGTGGACGGGAGAACCTGCTCGGCACCAATCCGATCGCCATCGCCATTCCGGCGCACGAGGAAGCCACGGTCGTGCTGGACATGGCACCCACGGTGGCGGCTTTCGGCAAGGTGCGGCTGAAGGCGCTCCGGAACGAGGAGATGCCGGTCGGCTGGATGATCGATCCCGCAGGCAAGCCGCTGACCGATGCCAAACGCGCGGATGAGGGATTCCTTCTGCCGATCGGCGACTACAAGGGCTACGGCCTCAGTCTTGTCATCGGGCTGCTCGCCGGCGTGCTCAACGGAGCGGCGTTCGGGCGCGACGTCCTGGACTTTGTAAAGAAACCCGGCGCGCCGACAAATACCGGGCAGGCCATCGTCGCGATCTCGATCGCTGCCTTCGCGCCGGTCGGCGCCTTTAAGCAGCAGATCGATCACGCGGTCCGGACCATGCGCGGTGCGCCGCGGCTGCCCGGGGTCGAGCGCATCTGGGTTCCAGGCGAGCAGAGCGCGCGCAAGCGCGACGAGCGCGCGAAGCACGGGATTCCCATGCCGCAGCCGCTGCGCGAGAGCCTCGATGCCGCCGCGCGTTCGCTCGGCGTTGCGCCGCTCTGAACATGGCTGCCCCCTCTGTTCGCTGTCCTGTCGGACTCGTCGGGCTCGGGCTGTTGGGGCAGGCGCTCGCCAGTCGCCTGATGAGCTGCCGTTACGAGGTGGCGGGCTTCGATGTCGATGCTGAGAAAAACGCCGCTTTCGAAAAGGCCGGCGGACAGGCCTGCGCGAGCGCGGCGGAGGTCGCAAAAATTTGCGACCCGCTTGTGCTCGCGGTGTTCAGCACCGACCAGGTGGAGCGCGTCCTCGAGCACGAATTCCTGGCGCTCGGCGACGGCTCGGAAAAAACGGTTCTATGCGCCAGCACGTGCGATCCGGATCGCATCGCCGCGCTGGCGCAACGTGTCGAAGCACGCGGCTTGCATCTTGTAGAGACGCCGGTCTCGGGTTCGAGCGGACAAGTCGCTCGCGGCGAAGGATTGGGTTTGATCGGCGGGGACGCGCTGATGCTCTGCAAGCTGGAGCCGGTGCTGCGCGCGCTCTTTCCCGTTTATTTTCATGTCGGAAAGGTGGGCGACGGGGGCAGGACCAAGCTCGCCATCAACCTCATTCTCGGACTCAATCGGCTCGCTTTGGCCGAAGGACTTGTGTTGGCCCAGCGGCTGGGGCTCGATCCCGCCGCCTTTCTCGAAGTGGCACGCAAATCTGCATGCCACTCTCAGGTGATGGACGTGAAAGGCGACCGAATGGTGCGCGGGGAGTTCACGCCGGAGGGGCGCATCGCGCAGCATCTCAAGGACGTGCAGCTCATCCTTGAGCAAGCCACGCGGGCCGGCCAAGCGCTTCCGCTCACGGCCGTGCATGCCGATGTACTGGCGGCTTGCATACGCAACGGACAAGCCGACCTCGACAACAGCAGCGTCATCGAAGAAATCCGCCGACGTCGTAGGCCGGATTGAGCGCAGGCCAAATCCGGGGCCGTCGTGGCTGTCGCTTTGCTCCGGCCGGGCTACTATAGGCCCGTCCAAACTATAGCGATAACTTCCAGGTCAGGGAGGACGCAAAATGAAAAAACTGCTTCTGGGGACCGCTGCTTTTATTGTCCTCGGTGCGACGCCTGGAGCGGCCCAGGAGTCGATCAAGCTCGGCTTTGTGAGCACGTTCAGCGGACCTACCGCGGTGATCGGCGCGCATATGCGCAATTCATTCGACCTCGCGCTTGATCACTTGGGGCGCAAAATGGCGGGAAAGCCGGTTGAGGTGATCTATGAGGACGATCAACAAAAGCCCGAAATCGGCCTGCAGAAGTCGCAGAAGCTGATTCAGTCGGACCACGTCGATTTCGTCGCCGGCTACATCTGGTCGAATGTCCTGCTCGCCTCATTCAAGCCGATCATCGAGGCGCAAACATTTCTCATCAGCGCCAATGCCGGTCCGCACCAGCTCGCCGGCGAGCAATGCTCTCCGTTCTTTTTCTCGACCTCCTGGCAGAATGATCAGACGCCGCAGGCGATGGGCGAATACATGAATCAGAAAGGCGTGAAGAGCGCTTTTCTGCTGGGTCCCAATTACGCCGCCGGAAAGGACATGCTCAACGGCGTGCGCGCCACCTACAAGGGCAACATAGTGGCCGAAGAGCTGACGCGTTGGCCGGATCAGCTCGATTTCTCCGCTGAACTATCGAAAGTGCGAGCCGCCAAACCGGATGCCGTGTTCGTGTTCTATCCGGGCGCGGCCGGCGTGCAGTTCCTCACGCAATATGTGCAATCGGGACTGAAGGGGCAGATCCCGCTTTACACCGCTTTCACCATCGATGAGACGACGCTGCCGCTGCAGAAGGACCTGGCTCTCGGCGTTCCCGGCGCCCAGGAATGGGTGAACGACCTGCCGAACGAGGCGAACAAAAAATACGTCGGGGATTACCGGACCAAACACAATGCCACGCCCTCTTTCTACGGCGCGCAGGCTTATGACGCGGCAAACCTCATCAACAGCGCCGTCATCGCGGTCCATGGCGATGTGAGCAAGAAAGACGCCATGCGCGGGGAGATGCGCAAGGCCAACTATGCCTCGGTGCGCGGTCCTTACCGCTACGGCAACAATCAGATCCCGATCCAGAACTTCTATCTGCAGGAAGTTGTGAAGGACGCTTCAGGCAATCTGGGTCTCAAGACGGTGACCACGATCGTCAAGGACAGCCAGGACAGGTTTCACGATCGCTGCTCGATGAAATGGTAATGTGCGAGCGGCAAGCTCGGTGCATTCCCCTCCCCCTTGGGGGGAGGGGTTAGGGGTGGGGATACGTTTGAAAGCAAAGAAAGCGGCTAAGGAGCCCCCACCCCCTGCCCCTCCCCACACTCGCAGCGCAAATTGCGCTGCTCGCGGGGGAGGGGAGCGCGGCAGCCTTTATTCGGTCTCATGCTGCTGTTGATCGAGCAGTGCCTCAATGGCCTGCAGTTCGGGCTGCTTCTGTTTTTGCTCGCCGCCGGATTGACCCTCGTCTTCGGCATCATGGATCTGGTGAATCTGGCGCACGGCTCGCTGTACATGCTCGGCGCCTATTTTGCGGCAACATTCGTGAGCTGGACCGACAGCTTTGTCATCGGAGCTGTGCTTGCGCTCGGGGCGACGCTCATTGTCGGCATGCTGATGGAAGTCGTGGCGCTGCGTCGTCTTTACGGACGCGATCATCTCGACCATGTGCTCGGCACGTTCGGCTTGATCCTTTTCTTCAACGAGCTCGTGCGCGTGGTGTGGGGCCCGGCCGGACTGAGCCTGCCGCTTCCCATGTGGCTCATCTCTCCGATCGAGATCCTTCCGGGCTTGTTCTACCCGGCCTACCGGATCGCCATCATCGTCACCGCGCTCGCTGTGGCAGTGTTTCTCTATGTGCTTGTGATGCGCACCCGACTGGGCATGCTCATCCGGGCGGGCGCCTCAAATCGTGAGATGACGGGCGCGCTGGGAGTGAACATAAACCTGCTCTACACAATGGTTTTCGGTCTCGGCGCGGCACTCGCCGGCCTTGCCGGCTTGATGCAGGCGCCAATCCTGACAGTGCAGATCGGCATGGGCGAGAACATCCTGATCCTCGCCTTCGTGGTCATCATCATCGGGGGGATCGGCTCGATCCGCGGCGCTTTCATCGCCGCCATCCTGGTGGGGCTGATCGATACGATCGGACGCGCCTTCCTCCCGGATCTGCTGCGAGCGGTGTTCAACTCGCGCACCGCCGCAACCGTTGCTCCCGCGATGTCGTCCATGATGATTTATCTGCTCATGGCAGTTGTGCTCATGCTGCGTCCGGAAGGCCTCTTTCCGGTCTCGAGCAAATGAAGTCGTTGCTCGCGCCGCGCCACGCGGTAATCGCCGCGGTTGTGCTGCTGCTCCTGGCATTGCCAGCCTATACGCAGCTTACCGGAAATGCATTTCTGGTGACCCTGTTCACCCGCATTGTGATTCTTGCGATGGCGGCAACGAGTCTGAACCTGATCCTCGGCTATGGCGGCATGGTGAGCTTCGGCCATTCCGTCTATCTCGGCATTGGCGGATATGCCGTCGGGATTCTGGCCGTCGAGGGCGTACGCTCCGGATTCGTGCAATGGCCCGTGGGAATTGCCGTTTGCGCGCTGTTCGCGCTCATTGTCGGAGCGCTCTCGCTGCGCACGCGCGGCGTCTATTTCATCATGATAACCCTCGCCTTTGCGCAGCTCGTCTACTATTTCGGCGTCGGCCTTGACCGGTATGGGGCAGACGACGGCCTGAGCATTGCGCAAAGGAGCAGCTTTGCGGGGCTGATCGATCTCTCGAATCGCGCGGTGTTCTATTATCTCTGCCTCGCTCTCCTGCTCGGCACCATTTTTCTGACCTCGCGGCTCGTGAATTCCCGTTTCGGCATGGTGCTCCAGGGTGCGCGCTCGAATGACCGGCGCATGCGCGCCATCGGCTTTCCAACCTTTCGCTACCGCTTGACCGCGTTTGTCATCTCCGGCGCGCTCTGCGGGCTTGCCGGCGCACTTCTTGCCAATCACACCGGCTTCATCAGCCCAGCAACCATGCACTGGACGCGCTCGGGCGATCTGATCGTGATGGTTGTGCTCGGCGGCATGGCTTCCTTGTTCGGCCCACTCATGGGTGCGGTGGCGCTGCTCAGCCTGGAAGAAGCGCTTCCGGTCCTCATCCGTGCGGCCGCGTCGCCGCTGGGCGCAGACACGGCCGTACGCATGGCGGAGTACTGGCAGATCGTGCTTGGCCCGCTTTTCCTGCTCGTTGTTCTCTTTGCGCGCGGCGGCATCGATGGAGTGTTGCGGGGAGCGCAGCGTGCCTGATGCGATCCTCGAAGTCGAGCAGCTCACGAAGCGGTTCGGCGGTGTTATCGCGTCCGACGCCGTCTCGCTCACCATCCCAAAGGGCGAGCTACATGCGGTCATTGGGCCGAACGGCGCGGGCAAGACCACTCTGATCGGCCAGCTCACCGGTGAGATAGCCTGCGACAACGGCTCTATCCGGTTCGAGCAGCGCGCCATTACAGACCTGCCCGCATGGCAGCGCAGCCAGCTTGGGCTTGCGCGCTCGTTCCAGGTCACCTCGTTGTTCTCGGATTTCACGGCGCTCGATAACGTGGCGCTCGCGGTCCAGGCGCATGCGGGCCATTCGTTTCGATTCTGGAAGAATGCGCGCAAGGAGGCGAGCCTGCGCGAGCCCGCGAGGGCGGCGCTGACGCGCTTTGGTTTGGCCGAACGCGCCGACGTGTTGGTCTCAAAACTCAGTCATGGCGAACAGCGTCAGCTGGAAATGGCCATGGCGCTGGCAACAAGTCCGCGCATGCTGCTGCTCGATGAGCCGATGGCGGGTCTCGGACCGCAGGAGAGCGCACGCATGGTCGGGACGCTGCGCGGGCTCAAGCGCGAGCTGACCATTCTTCTGGTCGAGCATGACATGGACGCCGTCTTCGCGCTCGCCGACCGCATTACCGTGCTGGTGTACGGGCGCATCATCGCGTGCGATGCGCCGGGCGCGATCAGGGAGAACGCCCAGGTGCGGCAGGCCTATTTGGGCGAGCAGGAGGCGGTCCGTGCCTGACGAGCTGCTCCAGCTCTCCAATGTCGAGACTTCCTACGGCTTGAGCCCGGTGCTCTTCGGGATGTCGCTTGCCGTCGCATCGGGCGAGATGGTCACCCTGATGGGCCGCAACGGCATGGGCAAGACGACGACCGTTCGCTCGATCATGGGGCTCACGCCGGCGCTGCGCGGCTCCATTCGATTTGCCGGACATGAAATCCGCGGGATGCCGGCCTACCGCATCGCCAAGCTCGGGATTGGGCTCGTCCCCGAGGGCCGGCAGGTGTTTCCCAACCTAACCGCGCGGGAGAATCTGGTCGCCACCGCCGCCAATCGCGCACATGCGCAGGATCCTTGGACCCTCCAGAAGGTCTGCGCCCTTTTCCCGCGCCTTTCCGAACGGCTCGTCAATATGGCCAATCAACTCTCAGGTGGCGAGCAGCAGATGCTTGCGATCGGGCGCGCCCTAATGACAAATCCGCGCCTGCTCGTGCTCGATGAAGCAACCGAAGGACTAGCGCCCCTCATTCGCGCGGAAATCTGGCATTGTCTCGCGCGGCTCAAAGCGGCCGGACTTGCGATCCTGGTGATCGACAAAAACGTCGAGGCGCTCATCCGCATCGCCGACAGGCATTATGTGATCGAGCGCGGCAAGGTGACGTGGAGCGGCAGCTCCCGCGATCTGGACGCACATCCCGATGTCCAGCACCGCTATCTCGGCGTCTGATCTGCCTGTCCGAATCCCGTCTCGGTTTCGCCAGAGAATCGGCGATCTGTTCATGTAGGGACCGTGCATGGTCGCGTACCGACTGCTGGCGTGCAGATTTGGGGCCCTCTGCGCGGCGCTTCTCCTGTCCATCGCGCTGTCCCGGTCCACCGTCGCGCTCTCGACGGAGCCGCGCGTGTTGCTCATGCGCGGATGGTTCAACGTGTTTTCGACCGGCATGGACGATCTCGGGGACAAGCTGCGGGCCCGGGGTATCAATGCGGAAGTAAAGCCGCACACGTATTGGGATACGGCCCTTGCCGAGATCCTCCAGGAGCGCGCGGCCGGCAAGGTTGCTCCGATCGTGTTGATCGGTCACTCCCAGGGAGCCAACAACGCGGTCGTGCTCGCCCACTCGCTCAAGCCGCATCATGTGCCGGTGGACCTGCTGATCACGCTCGCGCCGTTTATGCAGGACGTGATCCCGAGCAATGTCGTGCGCGCAATCAACTATTATCAGGCGCCGGGCTGGGGATCGCCGCTCGTGCCCGGGCCCGGCTTTCACGGCAAGATCACCAATAACGACCTGAGCAGCGATCTCGCCGTCTTCCACATCACGATCGACAAGACGTCCAAGGTCCACGAGGCCATTATCCGCGAAGTCGCCGACCTGCAGGCAAGACCGTTCGTGCCAGATAAGCCTGCCATGGCACGCCCGCATGCTTCCGGACGACCGCTGAGCTACGCGCCGACGGCCCGCTAAATCCTCAGCAAATGGTAACCGATTGGTAACCGCGATGCGGTCCTATGATCCCGCGAATATTGGGGAGTTCCATGGGGACGCACGAGCGCGCCGAAAAAGGCAAGCAAAGCTCTGGCACCGCCGCCGAGGCGATAGATCTGAGCCAACTCAAGCCGGCGGCCTCGCCCATTTTCGATAGCGCGCAGGTGCTGCTTGAGCGCGCGCACGAAGCCAACATCGATCTTCCTCCTCTTGAGTCTGCGCCGGGTGAACCTCCGCAGCTTTCACCGGACATCGAGCAGACCCAACCGGAGCACAAGGAAAACGAGGCGCTCGCGCATGAGGCCGTGCAAACCCAATCCTCGACCGGGCGGGTCAACCGTTTCAGCCTGCTGGCAGCCTGTCTTGCGCTTGCCGCGGCGCTCGGTGGCATGGTGGGGGCACTCGCAGCTTTCAGCCTGGCACGCCCGGTCGCTCCTGCCCCGATCGTGACCGCCGGGATCGGCACGGAGGAACTGCAGACATTGCGGGAAAACGTGGTGCAGGCGCGGGTGGATCTCGCCGCCTTAAAGGCGAGCGTCGATGGGGGTAACCGAAACGGCAATGTGCAGCTTGCCAAGATCACCGAACGCATCGAGCGAATGGAGCGAAATCAGGCCGAGCCGACTGCGAGGCTGAGCAAGGCCGCTGAGAACCTCGAGCGCATCGCGCGCGCGGAGACCACGGGTAGCATCGTGCCGCCGCAACCCGTCGGCCCGAGACCGGCAGGACCGGAGACATGGGCGCTGCGTGAGGTGCGCCACGGCACGGCGTTCCTCGAAGGCCGTGGCGGCACGATCGAGGTCGAGCCCGGCGATGTCGTTCCCGGAATGGGGCGCGTGGAAGACATCCGCAAGCAGGACGGCCGCTGGATCGTCGTCACCGCCAAGGGCGTCATCACCTCTCGCCGCTGAAACGGCCGGCCACCTGCGCGCGCAGGTGGTGTCATCTGCTTTTCCGTGTCAGATTCCTGCGGCTCGCGAGTGCTCGCTCGATGCATAGC
The DNA here is from genome assembly GCA_036562835.1 of Xanthobacteraceae bacterium. Taxonomy (GTDB): domain Bacteria; phylum Pseudomonadota; class Alphaproteobacteria; order Rhizobiales; family Xanthobacteraceae; genus VAZQ01. Next base: position 9,341 of record DATCJI010000285.1, read on the forward strand.
GCCGCGTGCGCCGGGGATCCTGCATGCCGTCGCACTGCCGAAGGTTTCTTTTTGGTCTAAGTGCCGCGATGGCCGCGCTCGCGAGCTTGGCGATCTGTCCGGCTGCGGCGATCGATCGCGTGCAGGCAACCAAGCCGGAGATGGTGGAGAACTGTCCCGGGCTCGTTGCGCACAACCGGGATGTCCAGCCGTTTGTTCGCGCAGCGCTGCAGCCCGATCAGGTGCGGCTCACCTATGTGGGCCATTCAAGCTTTCTGATCGAAAGCCCGCAGCTCGTTCGCATCGTTACCGACTACAACGATTATGTTCGCCTGCCGCCCATGCCTGACATCGTGACGATGAATCATGCCCACAGCACGCATTTCACCGATGCTCCCGATGCCGGCATCAAGCACGTCCTGCGCGGATGGGGAGCCAGCCCCGATCAGCCGGCGCGGCATGATTTGAAGTTCCGCGACGTACGGGTGCGCAATGTCCCGACCAACATTCGCGACTGGCACGGCGGCACCGAGCGGCACGGCAACTCGATCTTCATTTTCGAGGCGGCAGCCCTTTGCATCGCGCATCTTGGGCATCTGCATCACACGCTGACCCAGCAGCAGCTCAACGAGATCGGACGGGTGGACATCGTGCTCGTTCCGGTGGACGGCAGCTACACGCTCGATCTCGATGGGATGATGCAGGTGCTGCAGGCGCTCAACGCGCGGCTGATGATCCCCATGCATTTCTTCAGCAGCTACACGCTTGCGCGGTTCCTCGACCGGGCGCGCGAAAACTGGGCCGCAGAGACGAGCGAAACTCCCACGCTCCTCGTGTCAAAAAGCACCCTACCCGCTACTTCCAAGGTAGTGGTGCTGCCGGGACACTAGACTCAGTTTAGGCGCCGGGCGGCGTATGCCAGGCGAACCCCAGCCAAAGCAGTCCAAACACAACGGCGGCGAGAACGAGGCTCACGGTAAGAACCACGAGCACGGGGCGATCGCGAAATCCTGCGCGCGCCTCCACCGCCGTTTCGACCGTGCGGCCCTTTTCCTTGTGCATGGGTGCCTCCTGAAGCGCGGGTTTCGAGCAGGAAACGCCTCTGCAGGGCGCCGGGTTCCGGTTGGCGCTGCGGGCTGCAAACAGGAGATTTTTTTGCGCCGGTGGAACGGCAATCGGGTTCCCGCTTTATTCCACGTTAAGGAACAAACATACCGCCCCCATGCGTCGCGCGCAGGAGTACAGGAAGAACGCGGCACAGACGCTTCGCCTGACTCGGCATGCGCCGACTTCCGCCGAGAAGGCGCATTTGTTGGACTTGGCGGAGCGCTGGCTCGACCTCGCAAACAGGATCGCCAAACGAGCCAAGCGGCAAGCGCGAGACGCCCAGCACTGGGTAACGAATTCGGTCCCGCGGCCCCATCCGTGAGTGAGCAGAGCCGTAGCGCGCATGAGTCGAAGGCGGCATGCGGGATTTTTTTCGCCGGATATCGCTTCGCGCATCCGGGCTACGGTGGCGGCTAGACGTCGACGCTCGCGGTCAATGCATTCTGCTCGATGAACGCGCGGCGCGGCTCGACCTTGTCGCCCATGAGCTCATCAAACAATACGTTGGCCTCGTCGACCTCCTTCACGTTCACCTTCAACAACGAGCGTGCATTCGTGTCGAGCGTTGTCTCCCACAGCTGGTTCGGATTCATTTCGCCGAGCCCTTTGTAGCGCTGCAGCGAAAGGCCCTTGCGGCCGGCGCCCGTTACGGCCTCGAACAGTCCCACAGGCCCATGAATTGTCGTTTCCTCGTCCTTGCGCGTCAGGGTTGCCGCCC
>DATCJI010000424.1:0-25997 GCA_036562835.1 Xanthobacteraceae bacterium
TCGTCTGTATGGGTCGATCTACAAACACGCAGCGAGTCATGGGCTAACGCCGGACCATCACGAGTACATGAGAAGATTCGAGTTCGACAGAATACTGCTGCTAGAGGACCAGGAAGACAATCCTCAAATCTTGCGCGATCTTTTGACAAGCGCCGGGTTCGGGATGAAGGTAAAGATGGGGAAGCGGGTGTAAAGACCGCGGTGGCCGAACAGCCAGCGCGGAAGGTTCCCATGCGGCGTAGGGAGTTCATCGGCCTGCTCGGGGGCGTGGCGGTGGCATGGCCGCGATTCGGAGGCGCACAACCTGCCCAGCGCCAGCGGCTCGTCGGCGTGATGACCAATCTGTCCGAGGATGACCCACAGACAAACGCCGTCTCAATGCTTTCACGCAGCGACTACACGAGTTGGGCTGGCGTGAGCGCGACAATGTGCGCTTCGAGTATCGGTGGGGCGTCGGAGATACAGACAAGCACCGGCAGAATGCCAGGGAGCTAGTCAGCTTAGGCCCCGATGTTATTCTTGCGCACGGCAGCACCATTATGGGGCCGCGGCATCGCGCGACCGCCAGCATTCCCATCGTTTTTGTATCAGTGGCTGACCCGGTCGCAGGCGGGTTCGTCGCAAGTCTCTCTAGGCCGGGTGGAAACACAACGGGCTTCACATCATTCGAGTATGCCCAAAGTGGCAAGTGGATTGAGTTACTGAAGGAGATTGCACCATCAGTGCAGCGCGTAGCTGTGCTTCGTGATCCTGATCAGGTCTCAGGGTCTGGACAGATCGGGGCATTACAGGCTGCAGCAGTCTCCCTTCGGATAGATGTACTCCCGGTGGGGAGGCGCGATCTAGGCGAGATCGAACGCGCGCTTCAGAGTTTCGCAGCACGTCCCGATGGGGGGTTGATTGTCACGACAGCAGCGTGGGCACAAATCCACCGCAGTGAACTCATTGCGCTCGCTGCACAACTGCGGCTCCCAGCCGTGTACCCGTATCGTTTATTCACGAGTGCTGGTGGCCTTTGCTGCTGCCGCGACTGCTCAGGTGAGCTCATGGCACCGCTCGGAAGTGGTGATCATGTTGAATTAGGCCTGCTAATTGGGGCTGAGCGGAAGCGCCAGCCTGCGAGCACTTACACGTGCGGATGACCCCGAACCTACATAGGCTGGAGTGAAATTCTGCGGCGCAGCGAAACACTGATTGATGCTCCGCGTTATGCTCTCATGGACCCCTTTGTTAGCAGGGGTCGAAAGCATTCAGTTCAAATGAAGCGGCGCGAGTTCGTCAGTCTGATCGCCGGCGCAGCGGCAACGTGGCCGCTTGTAGGACGGGCGCAGCAGCAGTCCCCCATCATAGGGTTTCTCCATCAGGGGTCTTCGGAGCCGGTCCCCAACACGACAGCTTTCAAGAAAGGTTTGAGCGAGGCCGGCGTGGATAGGCAAAGTGTTACCATAGAAGATCGCGCTGCCAATGGTCACTACGACCGATTGCCGGAACTTGCGGCAGAGCTGATTGCAAATAAAGTCGCAGTTATCGCCGCGAATTTCCTTCCCGCTGCCCTTGCGGCAAAAGCTGCTACCCAGACAACCCCTATCGTTTTTCTAAGCGGAAGTGATCCGATCAAGTCGGGTCTCGTATCGAGCATTAATAGACCCACAGGCAACGTCACCGGCGTTGCTCCAATGTTCACGCTTCTAGAGACCAAGAATTTAGAGCTGTTACACGAGGTTGTACCCACGATTGCTGTAATTGGGGCGCTTGCGAATTTGACTAATCCTAATGCAGAACATCAGTTGAAAGACCTGCAAACGGCAGCACGCATACTCGGTCAAGAGGTCATCGTCCTCCCCAGCAGCAGTGAGCGAGAGATTGATAGCAGCTTTGCGAGTATGTCAGAGCGTCACATTGGAGCCGTGGTGGTAACGGCTGATGGCTTTTTGATTAGTCGTCAGGATCAAATCGTCGCGTTGGCGGCACGCTATGCCATACCTGCGATGTATCCGTTGAGCCAGTACGTGACGGCAGGCGGGCTGATGAGTTATGGGGCTAATCTTCGCGATGCGTTTCGGCAAACCGGGATTTATGTCGGGAAGATTCTTAAAGGAACGAAGCCTGCTGATTTACCCGTCCTGCAGCCGACCAAGGTCGAGTTCGTAATCAATCTCAAGACCGCGAAGACTCTCGGTCTCGATGTGCCCCCCAAACTGCTTGCGCTTGCGGACGAGGTGATCGAGTGAGGAGGCGCGAGTTCATCGCGCTGCTGAGCGGCGCGGTGGGGTCGCCGCTCGATGCGCTCGCGCAGCAGGCGAGCAAAGTGTGGCACATGGGATTTATTGCCCACGAACACGAAAGCTTTGCCCCCGCTTTCGGGGGAGCGGACTGGCTAAAAGCTTCGCGCACCCGGGAGGAAATCTCACCGGTCTCACCATGACCGTGGGCTACATGAGTTGGCTGGAAAGCGGCTGGAGCTGCTCAGGGATATGACGCAGGGTGCCTCGCGCGTGGCTGTGCTCAGTAATCCGGATAATCCCACGTATATTCCCTTCCTGCACGACACGGAGCACGCTGCGACCACGCTAGGCCTAGAGTTGCGCGCATTTGAAGTGCGAGGCCCTGGCGATCTGCCGGGTGCCTTTGCGGCGATGGCAGATTGGCACTCCAGCGGAATGGTCAGCCTTTCGGATGCGATGTTGTTCACCCAACGTAATCGGCTGGCTGAGTTGGCGCTCAGAAGCAAGTTGCCCCCAGTGTTTCCGGAAGCCGAATTCGCTGCGGCCGGCGGGCTTGCGTCTTACGGTCCGAGTCTGCCCGATCTATTTCGTCGCGCGGCCGGTTATGTGGAAAACATTCTCAAAGGCGCCAAGCCAGCCGATCTTCCGACGGTCGAACTCACTCGTTGTTGACCCAACGCGCACATAAGCCACGAGCGTGAGAACAGATGGTAAGCAAGTAAGCGGCGCGGCTTAATGTATTGCCGAGGCCGGTTGCCGCAGTGGATTCAAGGTCAAAAACCTAACGCGCCGGCGGTGAAGCGTGAGCCGGAGGACGATTGGGGCGCTGAGCAAAAAGAAGCCCCGTTGCCGGGGCTGAACAAGAAATCGTCATCATCGAGTTACTCATTCAGACAGACGAAGCCGGGCCGCCGCCCACGCCTTCGGCGCCGCTATCCTCTTCGCCTCGGGGGACGACACCGGGCTTCTGGATGGGCTGTCGTTGCTGCTGGCCGGGCTTCTGGCCACCGCCACCCTGTTGTTGGCCACGTTGGCCGCCTTGCTGTTTTTGCTGGTCACGTTGTTCCGCCATTCGTTTACTCCTTCGAACCTTGAAACAAGATAACGTGCCAGCGGGCTAGACGTTCCTGGTCCCACAGATGGCAGTTCCATGTAACGCATCCGGTGACCGCGGGTGCTGGACTGCGGAGTGCTCCGCTCATGCAGCGCCAGCTGGATTTTGACTCACTCAGACATTGACGAATTCGGATTGCTGCTGCGCAAAATGAGCATTGAATGATCTTGTTCGGTGTGCAGCAATGCCAGAACACGAGCGTCCCGGCCTGATTAAGCGAGCGGGAACCGGCGTGACCCGGACATCCAAGCACAATGATCGACGAAATCATTGATCTGACGACAATGCAGGCATCCAAGGTGCTCCGCACGAGGTTCACGCCGACCGATCTCATGTGGATTGTTGTTGTAGGCGGGGTCCCTTACCTTGCCCGGGAAGCGTTCAGATATTTCCTCCCCGGGAGGCCGACCGTCGTGGATCAGTTGAAGGTTCTCTCGGAACTCATCGCGGCTGCCAGCGAGGCCAAAGCCAAGTCGCTGAAAGTGAGGATTTCCACGGCCGCCAAGACTCGATGGGAAATTCCTGAATCATTGATTCAGGAGACCAACGTTCTTGGCGGGAACGCCGACACGATCGATCTGGAAATCGTTTTCGTGTGAGCATCAACCCGCGCGGGTTTATACAGTGCCAGCGTTGTTTGTGGGTTCTTTGCAAAAGCGCGAACGGTAAAATTGTTGACGCGATTAGCCAGGAAAGCTGAACAATGCTCAGGAGGGTTGCGTCCGCTTTTGGTCAATGCAGACGCTATGGGTCAAAGGCGCGAAGTCCATTTTGACCCAATTCGGATCCAGGCTGGCTCGGGCGGTGCGGCGCACATTGCCGCACCGCCTACCAGTTTCGCTCGACGTACTTTCCTGTTTTGATGGCCTGAGTTGAATGCCGTCGTTTGATCCTGAGCCATAGGGAAGGCAATGCGACGACGCGATTTCATTTCGGGGATTGCCGGATCAGGGGCAACGTGGCCGCTCGCTGCGCGCGCGCAGCAGGCCGCGATTCCGGTGGTCGGATTTGTCTATCCGGGCACACCCGAGCTGAGCATAGGCGTGGTCGCGGCCTTCCGCAAAGGCCTCGGCGAGGCCGGTTTCGTCGAAAGCAGTAACGTGGCGATCGAGCTACGTTTCGCTTACGGAGACAATGGACGTCTATCCGAGCTGATGGCGGAGCTCGTGCACCGACGGGTGGCGGTGATCGTGACCCCGGGCAGCACACAGGCGGCGCTCGTGGCTAAAGCCGCGACCACATCGATCCCGGTCGTATTCAGCATCGGAACGGATCCGGTCGAGATCGGCTTGGTCTCCAGCTTGAGCCATCCGGGTGGAAACGTCACCGGGATCACCTCGCTAAACTCGGAGCTTGCTGCCAAGCGACTCGGGCTGATGCTCGAGTTGCTTCCCACTGCGGTGCGCTTCGCCGTGCTGGTCAATCCGAGCAGTCGCAATGCCGAGGCGCTGACCAGGGATGCGCACGCGGCCGCCTTAATCATTCAGCGGCAGGTCGAGATTCTCGCCGCCAGCACTCCGCGCGAAATCGATGCAGCGTTTGCGAGCGCGGTGCAGAAACGCTCCGACGCGCTCGTGGTCAGCCCGGAGCCGTTGCTCGACAACCGTCGCGTGCAACTCGTCACGCTGGCGGCTCACCAACGGCTCCCCGCGATCTACGCCTTCCGCGAGAACGTCGAAATAGGCGGTCTCATGAGCTACGGCTCGAACGCGGGCGAGCGTGATCGCCAAGTCGGACTCTATGCGGGCCGCATCCTGAAGGGGGAAGCACCTGCCAACCTGCCGGTGATGCGAGCGCCCAAATTCGAATTCGTGCTCAACCTACAAACCGCAAGGGCGCTCGGTCTCGAGGTTCCGGCGACATTGCTCGCGCAAGCTGACGAGGTGATCGAATAAGAGCCTATCTCGCTGTGATTGATAACAGCCGCTCTGGCAGCTCTCGCTCGTCAGCTCATGTGAGCAAATGTCTTCAGGCGGCGGAAGCAGACATAGAAAGGAAGCTTCCGAAGTCGCTGTTTGACCCTGAGCCGGTCATCGCAGATCGCGATCAAGCGCCCAGGACGAGCCCTCACATATGCTGAGACTGAACGCCCGCGGCGTGGTACCGTTGCTCTTATCGTATCCGTGGCAGCGGAGGGCACGTGCCAGTCTCAATGAGACGGCGGGAATTGACAGCCGCCCTCGGCGTGTCCGCGATCCTGTGGCCACTTGCGGCACGCACTCAGCCTAAAGTCGCTCGAATAGGCGCGCTGTATATAGGTCTGGCAGACTCGGAATCATTCAAAAAGGAGCTCCGGGAAGGTTTGGCTGAACTCGGCTACGGAGAGGGGCGCAATATCCTATTTGAGTTCCGCTCTGCGGAAGGAGACTTGGATCGACTTCCCGAACTTGCATCCGAGTTAGTTCGGCAAAAAGTTGACGTGCTTGTGGCACTCTATGTCCCTTGTGCTCTCGCGGCCAAGCATGCGACACGCGAAATCCCCGTCGTAATAGTCGCTGCCGATCCGGTGGAAACCGGTATTGTTGACGGCCTGGCACGTCCTGGCGGAAACATTACCGGCATTTCTCTATTGTCTGGCGGGCTAATTGGAAAATGCGTTGAACTGTTTCGCGATATGTTGCCGAGTGCGCACCGGGTAGCTCTTCTAACGAATGCGGGTGATCCTCTGTTTGCGAAATTGATTATCGCTCAGGCTGAACTTGCGGGTCGCCTCACGGGTATTGAGATTCAGCCAATCAGAGTTCGCGGACCTGATCAGGAACTGGGTACGGCCTTTGCGGCCGTGGCGAAGGGGCGGGCGGACGCGCTTGTGATTCAAGGCAGTTTGTCTACCAAACATATCGCTGACCTCGCCGTTGCGAATCGTCTGCCGGCGGCATCGACGACGCGGGGCTTTGCGGATGTCGGAGGCTTAATGTCATATGGCGCCGATGGTCCGGCTTTGTTTCGGCAAGCGGCCAAGTTTGTGCACAGGATTTTAGAGGGTCAGCAACCGAACGATCTTCCCATAGAGCAGCCCACAAAATTCGAGTTGGCTATAAACTTGAAGACGGCGAAAGCTATGGGCCTGACAATTCCAGAATCGTTCTTGCTCCGTGCTGACTCGCTCCTGGAGTGACTTAGTGGGCATGTTCGCCACAGGGGCAAAGTCCATTGTTGGCACTTTTCAATCTTTGGCAAAGGTGAGAACGTTTTCAAGATGAGGATGCGATAGCAAGCTATCTGAGATTAGTGACTCAAAATGCATTGTCCCCCGTTCGGTTCACCGGGATCCTCTTGCGGACTTCCTCGATGTCCAGGCCCTGCTCGCCAGCGTGCCTGATGATGCAATTTTGGACGTATCTCTGACGCTTCCGCCAGTGCCAGCGGAACTTCATGTCCTCCGCTTCCGCCTTGCATGCAGCGGTCATCTTTTCCAGCGCCTCCCTTTGAGCGGCGGACATTTTCGCAGCCTCCGCGCCGCTGACAAGTACCGCAATGACAATGCCGGCGATTAAAGCTCTGGCGAAATGGTACATGATAACCCTCCCTGCTTTTTCTCCTGCCCTGCCGTACTTCGTGGCAATATCATAAGCGCGTGCCCTCACGTGGTCACGAACGACCTGGGAATCGTCATTTTTGTGACGGTCATCACGCGGTTCATGTGATGGTCATCACAGCCGGGGGCAGAGGGCCATGGCAATCTCATGTCCGCTCAGGTGAGCTGGACAAATGCCATGACCAGAATCCGAAATGTAGCTTTAGCGTTCGCCGCAGCAATTGTGACCATATCCCCTGCCGCCGGCGGTTCGCCGGTTGCCCTCGTTGAGCAATTGAGCGGAAATCCTGCCGGGGTGGAAATCATGGATTACGTGGAAACCGGCAGGGTCATTCGGCTTGGTGCGCGCCAGACCATCGTTCTGAGCTACCTCAATTCATGCACGCGGGAAGCGATTACTGGAGGCACCGTGACGGTGGGAACCGATCAGAGTGAGGTGCTCTCGGGCAAGGTAGAGAGGACCAAGGTTCCGTGTGATCCAGGCCAAGCTTCACTTGCCGAGGAGGTAGCAATACAAATTGCTGGACGTACGTTTCGCGGTCTAAAAGACCACTGAGCGTACCTCTACTCGACTAACCGCTCGGCTTCATCACCGGACGGCTTTTCATCCCCTGCAAGCCTACCAAGCGTGGCGGCGCGCGTAATAGCGGCGTGCGTAGTAGCGACGTGCCACGTAGTAACCGTAGCTGCACGCTGAACAGGCGCTCGGCTCCCGCCCGGCGGCTTTCATTTTACGCGCCCACCGGCGGCTTTCATTTTACGCGCCCACCTGCGTTGCCGTCGCCCTCGCGGGAGTGGGTGTCTCGGGTCTATTAGAAACTGGGGAGCAGAGTAAGCGCCTGGACCGGCCGTTGGAGCGACCGGCCCAGACTTGCCACAACGCACCGGTCCAGCGGAGCGTTCTGCCACCGCGCAGAGGGTCGTTAATTTCCGTTTTGCTGCTGCCACTCGCTGCACGAATAGCCCTGATACGTGCAGCCATCGCTCTTATTGGTATGCACCCGCCCGTCGTTCCACGCGGCATTGGCAAAGCTTGCGCCGCTGATCAGGACCGCTGCAATCCCGAGCGTGCCGAGGATCTTCTTCATGGTGTCTCTCCTGTTTCTCAAATCAACGCGCCGGTCGGGTGGAACGCCCACACCGCCTCACGTCGCACACAACAAGATAGGTTCAGGGGCACTGATCAGGTGTGCGAAAAGTCACACGCAAACTTAAATTCGGGTTTATAGTCTGGATCAGATTTATGCTCCCTGGACGACCTGCGAGACATAGTTGCGCTGTCGTTCGGGGCGCTCGGTGGAGTGGACGCTTGTTGTTGCCCCAGGTGAACTGGAGTGTCGGAAATGTCGAGTGGCAGCGACTGTAGGATTCGATGATGAGCAGCTGATAGCTCGCCGGTCGGGCGGTGCGGAAGTGCATCTCAAATTTTTGGAGCGGGCGAAGGGAATCGAACCCTCGTATGCAGCTTGGGAAGCTGCCGTTCTGCCATTGAACTACGCCCGCGATTGGTCGCAACCCTCACCGAGCCGGCTGCACCATGCATACGCGAACACCGGCATCGCGATCAAGACAAACCCGCAGCCCGCATGAGAGAAGCGACATACGGGAATTTTGTCCCCGCTTTCGCTTATCGCACCCGGGCTACGACACTTCGCATGGCACCGGCAGAGGCGAGATCAGCTTGCCGCGGTATCCTTTGGCGCGGAGCTTGGGAGCGAGCTCGCCGGCGATGTGCCACGAGAAGATAATGGCGCAGTCGGGTTGGTCAGCGAAAAGCCGATCCTCCTCGACGACCGGAATGGAGGTGCCCGGCATGCATTTGCCGATCTTCAGCGATCCGGCGATCTCGCACACATATTCAACGATCCCCTCATCGAGTCCCACGTAATTGACGAGCGTGCTCGCGCGCGAGGGCGCGCTGATGCCGCAGATGCGAGCGCCGCCTTCCTTCAGCTCGCGCACCAGCACAAGCAGACGCAGCTTCGAGAGCATTACCTCACGCGCAAAAGCGGCGAGCCGGCGCTCCATCTCCTCGCCGTGCGGCTCGGAGGCGAGCATCGTCGCCACGGTCTCGCGCACGGGCTGCGCGCCACGGCGCGCCGCATAGACGCGGATCGAGCCGCCATGCGTCGGGATCGGGCGCGCATGAAACACTTCCAGTCCGTGCATTTGCAGGAGTTTGGCGAGGCTCGTGAGAGAGTAATAGCGCAGGTGCTCATGATAGATGGTGTCGTACTGCAATCGATCCATCAGTCCCACGAGATAGTGGGATTCGGAAATGAACACCCCGTCGGGCGCGAGCAGATCGAGGATGCCGGCGAGCACCGCGTGCACGTCCTCCATATGGGCAAAACAGTTCGCCGCCGTAACCACGCGCGCCGCGCCATGCGCGCGCTTGACCTCGCCCGCCGCTGCCGGTCCGAAATAGCGGGCAAGCGTGGGAATGCCCTTCGCCGCAGCAAGCCGGCCCACGTCGGTCGGCTCGACGCCGAGAACCCGGTGGCCGCCGTTCTTGAAATTGGCCAGCAGCGTTCCGTCGTTAGAACCGATGTCCAGCACGAGATCCTGCGGCGAAAGCTTCAGCGTCGCCGAAGCTTCCCGATAAAGATCTGCAAAGTTGTCGCGCAGGAGCTTGGTGGTGCCGCTGGTGTAGGGGTATTCGGGTGGAAAGATGATGACCGGATCAACCGCAAGGCCGAGCTGCACCAGCTCACATTGCGGGCAGTAAAGGAGCTCGGTGGGAAACCACGGTTGCTGCCGCGCCGGCGCGCCGATCGGCACCATCTGATTGACGGGGGGCATGTATCCGAGCGAGAGCACCTTGCGCAGCGGCGCGTGCCCGCAGGCCTGGCAGTATTCGACGGGGACGCTGCCGCCGGTCCCGGCGGCGCGTGCAACTCTTTCCGCAAGCAAGTCCAGCCTCCTTATGGAAGTGTGAGGTGCATGTCGGGCGCGCCTTTGCCCACCCTACGGATCAGGCGCGTTCGCATTGGCGTGCGTCCAGTACCACCTGAGCGTCGGCACGAGGCCTTCATCGAGCGGCACGCGCGGCTTGTATCCGAGCGCAGCGAGCTTCGAAATATCCGGGCAGCGGCGTGCCGTGCTCCCGGCCGGTGCGGCCGAGGGCCGGAGCGCGATCTCCACGCCGGCAGCTTTCGCCATTCGGCGTGCAAGCTCCGCAATGGTGATCTCTTCGGCGGTCCCGACGTGATAGATGCCCAGGTGCTCGCCACGAGCGCGCATGAGCATCACGCCGGCAACGAGATCGTCTATGTAGCAGAAGCTGCGCGTCTCTTTGCCGCTGCCCTGAATGGCGAACTCGCGCGCGCCCTGTCCGGTCGCATCCTGCAGCTTGCGCAGGCGAGCCGCGAAATGCGGGATCACGTGATCAAAGCCCATGTCGGGGCCGTACACATTGTGTGGCCGGAAGATGAGCACGCGCTCGAAATGCTTGCGTCCATGATTGAGGGCCAGCATTTCGCTGATGATCTTGCCCGCGCCGTAGGAAAATCTCGGATTGAGCGGATCGGGAATGACGAGCGGCGCGCTCTCGTCGGTCGGCACGAGCGGGGGCGAATGGTACACCTCGGAGCTCGAGGCGAGCACGAGCGTGCCGGTGCCGTGGCGGCGGCACGCATCAATGACATTGATGATGCCTTTCACCCCCACATCGAGCACGAGGTCGGGCGCACTGTAAAAGCTCGCCGTTCCGTTGATGAAAGCCAAATGGTGCACTTCATCCATGCCGCGCATGGCCTCGGCGACCGCATCCGCATCGCGGATGTCGCCACGCACGAACTCGATGTCCTGCTCTACGCCGTCGAGCCGGCGCAGCGAGCCGCGCGAGTTGTCGTCAAAGACGCGCACGCTCTCGTTTTGCGCGAGCAGCGCCTTGACGAGCGCCGATCCGATGAAGCCACTGCCGCCGGTGACCAGAATGCTGCGGCGGCTCACGGCGCTTGCTCGCGCACCGGCACGTCGATCCAGGTTCCACCCGCATGGGCGCGCCATGCGGCATCGATCAGGCATTGCACGCGATAGCCTTCGGCAAACCCGGGTGCGGCCGCTCCTCCGGTGCTGCAGGCATCGATGAACCTGCCCACCAGACGCGAGACGGGTGCGATGCGCGAGTCGATTGCCACGGGGGCGCTATCTTCGGCAATCGGGACGCCGCGCAACGAGCTCTCGCCGCGGCGTCCGTGCATCAGCGTGAATCCGCGAAAATAGTCTCGGGTCGGATTCCTCAGCACCAGCGTTCCCTCATCCCCGTACAATTCAATGCGATGCCCTGACCCGAGAAAAGACGCGCTGCTCATCTGCAGGCTGGCCCCGGCGCCCGAAGCAAATGCCAAAGCCAGCGCAACGTTCGCCTGCGTGCTGCCGTCCGCCGACGCGCGACCTGCGAGCCCGCAAATGGGGCCGCATAACCACTCGAGATAATGAAAGCAGTGGGAGACGAAATTGCCCAGAATGCCGCCGCCCCGCTTCGGCGTCGTCTTCCAGGTTTGCAACCGCAAGCGGGTCGACTCATTCTCGAAATTCCAGGTGACCAGGACGTGGCGCAGGCGGCCAAGCGCGCCGTCTACCATCATTGCCTTTGCCGCCTGGAATGCGGGCAGCTCCGGAAAATTGAAGTCGACCATGTGGGGGCGGCCGCTCCGCATCGCGCAATCGAGCATTGCGCGGGCATCCGCGAGATCGGCCGCGATCGGCTTCTCCACAAACGCGGCCTTGCCGCGCGCGAGCGCACGTTGGGCGATGGCAGGCTGCACGTCGGGCGGCACCGCCAGCGCAACCGCGTCCACCGCATTGTCGTCCACCAACTCTTCCCAAGAAGCAAAACCGCGGGGAATGCCGCTCGCCTGCGCAAGCTCTCGCGCGCGCTCGGGCGTGCTTGCCGCAAGGCCGACGACTTCGCAGCGGCCATCCTTGCGAAAGGCGGGCAGCAGCACGTTGCGGCCGTAGTTGGCTCCCACAATGCCGACGCCCAGCATCAATAACTAACACCGATGTTTACCCGTCATCCTGAGATGCGAGCGAGCGAAACGAATTCCGCCGAGCACCTCAGGATGACAGAGCAAGGTTGACGCAACGCGGCAAATATCACATCCGAACCAATGCCCGCCATAATTCCATGCTTCAAATACGTCGTTTGCGGCGGCTGTCGAGTTTTGGCGTGGGGGTAACATGAGTTCAGTGCGTAAGCCCGATCTTTTCATGATCGGCGGGCCCAAGTGCGGCACCACATCTTTTCAGGAATATCTCGCGGGACATCCGCAGATCCTCATGTCGGAGCCGAAAGAGCCCTGCTACTTCGACAAGGATATTCCGTTTCCTTCCTCGCCTCGCAACGACACCGAATACATGCGCTGCTTCGCTGGCGCGACGGCCCAGCACACCGTCATCGGCGAGGCATCGACCAATTACCTCTATTCGAAGGTGGCGGTCTCCAACCTCCTCGCGTTTAATCCTGCCGCACGCTTTATTGTCATGCTGCGCAATCCCATCGACATGGCGGCATCGCTGCATTCGGAAGCGGTCAAGACCTTGACCGAGGACGTGTGCGACTTCCAGGAGGCCTGGCGGCTGCAGGACAAGCGCCGCCAAGGGGAATGCCTGCCGCGGCTGTGCTACCAGAAGGACTTCGTGCTCTATGGAGATTTTTGCCGGCTCGGCGACCAGCTGCAGCGGCTGTTCCGGCTCGTGGATCGTGCGCGCGTGCATGTAATTCTTTTTGACGATCTGAAAACGGCAGCGACCCGGGTTTACCGGGACACGCTGCGCTTCCTCGACTTGCCGGACGACGGTCGCACGGACTTCCCGGTGCGCAATGCGTTTCAGCAGCCTCGCGTGGGAATGATGCGGGATTCCGTGATGTGGCTTGCGGCCGCCCGCAATCGGCTCCCGATCCGCAAGGGCCTTGGCATCATGCGCGGCCTCACGCAATTAACTTCCAAGCCGGGTGCACGCGCGCCCTTGCCGGCGGATTTTCACGGCGAGCTCGCCGACTATTTCAGAAGCGACGTTGCGCTCCTGGGCGAGCTGCTCGGCCGGGATTTTTCACGCTGGCTTGTGGTCCCCCGCGGCGAGAGCGTCGTCGAAGGCGGGGACAGTCACGAGGCGCGAGCCGCGGCCGTCCTGGCATAGCCCTGCATCGGGCCGAATTCGCGCCGCACCGCCTCCACATCTGCGAGCGTCGGCAATCCCGCCTCGTTGCCGAGGCGCTGGATCTTGTAGGCGGCTGCCGCCTGGGCGAAGTCCAGATGCGCCTCCCATTTCCAACCCGGATGCGCGAGGTACGAATGGATGTAGGCGCCGTGCAGCACGTCCCCTGCCCCGCTGGTGTCGATGACGCGTCCGCTCGGCAGGTCGAGCGCGGACTGGGCGCGGACAAAGCCCGTCTCGTCGTACCAGACGAGCCCTCGCTCGCCCATGCTCACGCCGCCAATGCGGCAGCCGCGGCTTTTCAGATATTCGAGCATGGCAGAGGGGCTGAGCTTCATCTGCTCGCACAGGCGCTCCGCCACGATGGCCACATCGATATGCTCGAGCAGCTCGTGCGTGTTCGCGCGCACACCGCCGCCGTCGAGCGAGGTAAGTATGCCGGCCGAGCGGCAGAGCTTCGCATAATGAATGGCCGCATCCGGCTGGTGTCCGTCGAGATGCAAGGCGCGGCAGCCCGCAAGATTGAGATGCGGAAACGGGTGCAGGTACTCCGCGTCGCGGCAGCGCACGATGGCGCGCTTGCCGTCCTTCGGCATTATGAAGGAAAGCGAGGACGAGCGGACATGACGTGAATGCACCGGAATGGCGTATTTCGCGGCCATGTCGAGGAACATGCGTCCGAGCCAGTCCGGTGCGACCGTTGTGATGAGATCGGGGACGAGGCCGAGCTTGGCGCAGCAGAAGGCGGCGGTGACCGCGTTGCCACCGAAGGATACCGCATATTCCGAGGCGACATGCTTTTCGTCGCTGACCGGCACGTGATCCGTGACAAAGGTCACGTCGATGTAAGTCTGCCCAATGAACAATGCCTGCACGAACACGCCCCTTGCGTCGATAAACCCTCACAATGGCTTGCGCACCCGTTAGGTTCCGGCTCTGCTGACCGCCGCAGCGAGGGCGCCGGGTTTTTCCATATCCGGAAAGGAGGTGCAATTTAACGCAAACCAGCGGGCTAGCTGCGCAGCACTGCAAGACCGTTGCTGAGCACGAGCACGCCGCGCTCGAGCACGCTGCAGCGAAATGAGACGCGATCCCCGGAGGGCCACATCTCCGTGCGGATGGTTTCGCCTGGAAATACCGGGCGCGAGAAGCGTGCCTCGATGCTGAAAAGCCGTTCGGCGCAATAATCTGCGCACGTGCGCAGAATCGCGTGCGCGGCAATCCCGAAGCTCGCAGCCCCATGCAGGATCGGCCGTTCGAACCCGGCAATGCTGGCGCGCGCCGGATCTGCATGCAGCGGGTTTTCGTCACCATTCAATCGATAGAGCAGCGCCAGGTTGGGCGAGGTCGGTAAATCGCAAAAATGCTCAGCGACTGATTCAGGCACCGCGGCAGGCAGCGGCCCTTCTCTCACCTTCCCGCCGAACCCGCCGTGTCCGCGCACGAAGGTGCTGCTGTCGACGGTCGCTACGAGAGTGCCGTCCTCCATTACGAGATCGCGCGTATTGAGGATGATGGCGGCATTTCCCGGCCCCTTGTCGATGACCTCCTTCACCCGCGGACGGCTGAGGACGCGTCCTTCCGCTGCAAGCGGCCGATGCAGCACCGTCTTGAGGTCGCCCGCGACCACACGGGTATAGTCGATGCCGAACGCGGGATCGGTGAGCGGCCCCGGCCAGCCGAGGACGGCCGCCATGGTGGGAAAGGCCTTCAGTCCTGCGCCCTCGTACACGAACTTGAGTTGGCCCGGATCGACCGGATCAAGCCCAAGTCCGATGCCCAGCGCATAGAGAATGCATTGGCGAACACCATAGCTCACGGGGATCTCGGGAGGACGATAGGAGAGCACGCGCTCGTAATTCAGTGGCATGGCTTCGCTCGCCGGTCCTGTGTTGCGGCGCAACAGCCAAGCGAGCCTGGCGTGTTGCTATTTTGCCTGAAAATCTTCGAACGAATCACCTGGGTTAATGAGAGGCTGCCAAGTTCCCTGCAACAGTTTCAAACAATAGAATGAGGGATGCCATGGGCGTTCTCGTATTTCGCTGCCCGGCCTCGGGTGAAACGATCAACAGCGGGGTGCATACGGACGAAAGCAGTCTGGCGAAGGTCCGCTCGCTTTCCGTGAAGCTGTATTGCCCAGTGTGTCAGACCATGCATTTGATGCGCGCTGGCGATGGGCAAGTCGATACCCCCGCAGTACCGCCACGGCCATCGCCGCTTGCGCCAGTTCACCCCTGAGCGCCAGCGATAGAGAGCAATAGATTTTCCGCTCATTCCGGCGCAAGCGGGACCAAAAACTGAGTCCTGCTTCCCCGAGTGCCGGGGTGCTGAGCCTCAAATCCGACCTAGGAACGCCGGCAGCGCGCGCGCATTATCGATTATGCGTCCCTTCGTCACGCTCAAATTCCTCTGTCCGGCGACGCAGGGAAAAATTGAGTACCGACTGAAGGCGGACGCACGGGTCCTTGTCGAGCGATGGCGCAAGAATCTGCGCTGCAGATGTCCATACTGCAAATCCCTGCACAGCTTCTCCTTCAGAGCCGGGTATGTCGAAGGAGCGATTGCGCACATCGGGGGGACTGACTCCGACACCTTTACCAGGTGACAGAGGACAGCTGTGAAGGGACAGAGGAAATCCGTCCTCTCCGATCTGATATCTGTCCTTTGATGCGGAACAAGCGGCCATGGTCGTGGTTACGAGCCCATGGCGAGCCCGCCCAAATTCCCGATTAGCCCTGAGCTGCGCCTGCGCGACGGCCGGATCATTCGTTCCGTCGCGGACGCAATTGGTTTGCTGCGCGAGCACGAGGCTCGCCCGGGCGTTGACGTGCGCGACGAAGTGCTGCATCGGCTCGAACGCGCGCGCACCGAGGTAGAGGCGCAGGACGCAGCGAAGGCGTTCTTTGCATGGGCGAAGGAGCTCGACCTGCTGCGTCCCGCACCGGAGAGCGTCCGCCAGCGCTGACCCCGGGGTGAGTATCCTGAACAAGAGGGCGTCGTCTTGGGGCAGCCCGTCACGCCGCGCTCTACTTGCGGGCGCCGCCGCGTCGTGTTTCACCGGGGCACTGATTTGGTCCGCAAAGAGCGCATCGGCGATGAACCATATCGTGCTGCTCGGTGACTCGATTTTCGACAACGCCGCGTATGTGGGAAACGGACCCGACGTGATCCGGCAATTGCGCGCGATGCTTCCTCAGGGCTGGCGTGCCACCCTGAACGCGATGGACGGCGCCGCGATCGAGGACATCCGCACGCAGCTCGGCCGAATGCCGGGAGATGCGAGCCATCTGGTGCTCAGCGTGGGCGGCAACGATGCGCTGCTTGAAGCGGGTGTGATCGAGGAGAGAGCGCGTTCCACAGCCGCCGCCCTGGACAGGCTCGCGGAAGTGCGCGACCGTTTCCAACGCAACTACCACACAATGCTCGGCGAAGTGCGCGCGCGCATGCTGCCCACCGCGGTATGCACGATCTACGATGCGCGGTTTCCGGATGCGGACCAGCGCAGGCGCGCGGCGGTCGCGCTCACGACGCTGAACGACTGCATCACGCGCGAGGTGTTCGCGCACGAATTGACGCTCATCGACCTTCGGCTTGTCTGTGACGAGGACACCGACTTTGCCAATCCCATCGAGCCTTCGGTGCATGGCGGGGCCAAGATCGCGCGGGCGATCGCAGGTTTCGCCGCTGGCGTCCCTGCGCGCAGCAGCGTCATTGCGCGTTGACACGTTCTCCAAGGGGAACTGGGAAAACTGTGCTGCGTTATCTTTCAAGAAAGCGTCGAGCCGAAGGAGACCAGGATGACTTTCGGACGCGGTGCGCTGCTTTGGCTACTTGGCATTCCGCTGCCCATTATCATTCTGTTGGCGCTGTTCTGGCGTTAACGAATGTGACAGGCGCGGATTAAGGACCCCGGGAGGAGCAGCCCCGGGGTCTTCGCTTTCGAAAATTGTGAGTCAAACATTCCAAAGTGAAACGCCCTCCACGCGGGCCGTGGAGGGCGCTCTCTCGACTGACTTTTGACCGACTGTTAATTAAGGGACTGTCGGTGCGCGTCCCCGTACCAGTCCAACAACAGCGGAAATCAGGAACAGGACAATCGCCACGAAGAAGATGATCTTGGCGATCTCGATCGCAACTCCCGCGACGAGGCCGAATCCAAGCACTCCCGCAATGAGCGCGATCACCAGAAAAGTCAGAGCCCATCCAAGCATGGTTGGTTTCCTTCCGTTCGTTCAGTGTCAACTCCTGGACGGGTAAAGAGTTCCGTACCTGGAAACCGTACATTGCGCTGAGCAGGTCCATTCATGTTGTTGTCCGCTGCCATCGGCGATTATCCCAACACAGTTGCGCTCAAACGCGGCGAGATCGCCTCGCCGCTTCTGAAATTTAAGTTTTCAGAAATCAAGCCTGCGAACCGCTTCTTCAAGCCGATGGTGCGTGAGCAGCGCTTCGACGTGAGCGAGATGGCCATCGCGACCTACGTGCAGGCGAAAGTCTACGGCAAGCCGCTCGTGCTTCTGCCCATTACCGTAATGGGCCGCTTCCAGCACGGCACGATGCTGTGCCGCACCAGTGAGCCGGTTACACCCGAGCAGCTTCCGGGCAAACGCGTCGGCGTGCGCTCCTATAGCCAGACGACGGCGATGTGGGTGAGGGGCATTCTGCACAACGATTACCGCGTCGACCTTTCACGCGTGCATTGGGTCACGTTCGAGGACGCCCATGTGGCCGAATACCGGGATCCTCCGGGTGTCGAGCGGGCGCAGAGCGAGAAGAATCTGCTCTCGATGCTGCGGGATGGCGAGATTGACGCGGCGATCTATGGGGCCGATCTCCCAGCCGATCCGGGGCTCACTTCGGTTATCCCAGAGCCTGCGGCTGCCGCGCGCCAATGGTATTCCCGGCACCAGGTCGTGCCCATCAACCACATGCTGGTCGTCACCGAGAGCCTCGCGACGTCCAGTCCCGAATCGCTTGGCGAAATTTTCCGGCTTTTTGCAGAAAGCAAGCGAGCCGCCGGGCTGCCCAAGCCGGGGCAGATCGATTTCCTTCCATTTGGATTTGAGGGCTGCCGCCGGGCATTGCAGCGGGTCATCGACTATGCGTTGCAGCAAAGCCTCATTGGGCAAAAAATCGCCGTCGAAGATTTGTTCGACGAGACCAGCCGCGCGCTCGAAAGCTAGCCTTGGCCTTCTGCGGGCCAGGCAGTTTCCGCTTTAAATTCAATGTGATGAGACAATGCTTGCGGGCGAGCCGCCGGCTGAAATTTGTTTACCGAATCGGTCCAAGTTGTTCGTCATCGGGGGCGCGCAGGTTATCGACTTTGCGCGCGCGGCGCGCATATTGTGCAAACCGAAGCAGCAAGCATGAACTGCCGCATAAAGGCATCCGACACACACTTTCCAACCGCCGATAACGCATCCCATTCGCAGACATAAACGGAGAGTGTTTTGGTGAAAGCCCTTTACACACAATCATCATCCGGCCGCGGGCGCAGGAGCAGCCTGCGCACGGCGCTGGTTGCGGGTGTCGCCGTGAGCGCGTTGCTCAGCCTCTCGCAATCGGCCGATGCGCGCCGCCTGCGGTATTACGGCGGCTGGTATGGCGCCCCGGTGCAATATCAATACCCGATGCACCGGGTTAGACACATAAGCAGCGGCCGCTACGAGAACAGCGAATCCAGGAGAGAGCCCAAGAAGGAGATCGGGTTCGGCGACATGCCGCAAGGGCCGCTGCAGATCGTGGTCAATATGGGGGCGCAGAAGGTCACGCTCTACAGCAATGGCGTGCGCGTCGCCCAGGGCGCAGTGTCGACCGGCGTGCCCGGCCATCCAACTCCGACCGGCGTTTTCAGCATCATCGAAAAAGACCGTTACCACCACTCAAACCTCTACAGCGGCGCGCCCATGCCCTTCATGCAGCGCATCACCTGGTCAGGGGTAGCGCTGCACGAAGGCGTGGTGCCGGGGCATCCGGCCTCGCACGGATGCATTCGGATGGTGCATGACTTTGCGCAAAAGCTCTGGCCCATCACCAAGCTCGGCGTGCGTGTCCTGGTGGTGCGCAATGATGTCGTGCCGCACGACTTCGAGCACGCCAAGCTGTTCGCTCCCAGGGCCAAACCGGCAGAGCCACCCATGGCCATGATCGGCCCCACGGACGGGCGGGGCGGATCGCACGCGGTTGTGCTCGCGCAGGCCGAACAAGCGGGCGCCATCGAGCAAGTGCCGGAGACGCGCTCCGAGCCAGCCACAATCGAAGAAGAGCCGAAGACAGCCGCGGGCGCCAAGGCGGAATCAATCGAGCTCGGCAAATCCACGGAAGAGATCAAGAGCCGTGAAGGTGCCACCTCCGAGCAGGTGACAGAGATTCCCACGGGCACGACATCGCCTGAATTGCGGAAGTCGATCGAGGTGCCCTCAGAGCCGGCAGAGAAAACAACCGAGGTGGCATCGACACCGCCAGCGCCCGCTCAAGCCAGCAGCACTGAGGAAAGCGTCAAGCCGGCTCCGACCGAG
Source organism: Xanthobacteraceae bacterium (assembly GCA_036562835.1). Lineage (GTDB taxonomy): Bacteria > Pseudomonadota > Alphaproteobacteria > Rhizobiales > Xanthobacteraceae > VAZQ01. Next base: position 19,561 of record DATCJI010000424.1, read on the forward strand.
GATCCGCCGCGACCGATTACGCCGCGGTCGAAATCAGCCGAGCAGCCCGTGAAACGCGTTGGCCAGGTAGCGGTATTCGTCAGCCGCAAGGAGAAAAAGATTTTTATCCGCCAGGGATTCATCCCCGTGCTCGAGATGCCTATCAACATCGAAGAGGCCGACCGGCCTCTCGGCACCCATGTGTTCACTGCAATGGGACCCCAGGAGAACGGCGGCGGCATGCGCTGGAATCTCATGACCATCCCGACGGACGGCGGCACTTGGGAGCCCGGTCAGCGCATGAGAGGGTACAGAGAGCCTCCGCGCATCATTCCCTCGGCGAAGCCACCCTCCGGCGCCGCAGAGGCGCTGGAACGCATCGAATTCCCGAAGGAAGCGCTCGACCGCATCACCGAGCTGCTTATTCCCGGCTCCTCTCTGGTCATTTCCGACGAGGGGCTTGGACGCGAAACAGGACGCGGCACGGAATTCATCGTCCTCACGCACTGAAGCTGGCGAGTCCGCACACTGCCCGCCAGCCGCTCGACCCCGCGAAAGCGGGGCTTTCGTGGGTACTTACCGCTTCAGCAAATCCCTGATCTCGGTGAGGAGCTGCACTTCCGGCGCCACGCTCGGCGGCGGCGGCTCCTGCACATGCAGCTTGTTAATGCCCTTGATCGCCAGGAAGAGCACCCATGCCACGATCAAGAAATTGAGCGCGACGGTGAGGAATTGCCCCCAGCCGAGCACGGCGCCTTGCTTCTTTGCATCCGCATAGGAAACGCCCTTCTCCACCTTGCTGCTCAGCGGCAGATAGTAGTTCGAGAAATCGAGGCCGCCCGTGATGGCACCAATGATCGGCATGATAAGATCATTCACCAGCGAGGTGACAATACCTCCGAACGCGGCGCCGATGATCACTCCGACGGCGAGGTCGACCACGTTGCCGCGCATCGCGAACTTTTTGAATTCCTGCCACATTGCCCTCTCCTGTTGAACCTGCCGGCACCGATCGTAAGCCAAATCCACTGGTCACGCCCACAGACGCGCAACTTGTCACGCCGTTGCACGCGAGGCTAACGTCACGACAGCAACACCACCCGCGCGAGCGTCGATATGTCAGCAGTCGCCCTCATGGGCGTGTCGAAATACTGGGCAGCCGCGCGTGCCGTCGAGAATATTACGTTGAATGCGGCGGCCGGCGAGCTCGTCGTCCTGCTCGGCCCCTCGGGCTGCGGCAAATCGACGACGCTCCGTCTCATCGCCGGGCTCGAACAAGCCGATAGCGGCAGCATCATAATTGCCGGACGCGATGTGACGCGTCTGCCGCCCGGCGAGCGGCGCATCGCGATGGTGTTCCAGTCCTATGCGCTCTTCCCACATCTCACGGTGGCGGAGAACATCACGTTCGGGCTGCGTGCGCGGGGCGTAGCTCGGGCCGAATGCCGCGCGCGCCTTAAACGTGTCGCCGAGATTGTCGGGCTCGATGGCCTCCTTGATCGCAAGCCGGCGCAGCTTTCCGGGGGGCAGCGCCAGCGCGTGGCGCTCGGCCGCGCCATCATTGCAGAAGCGCCGGTCTGTTTGATGGACGAGCCGTTATCCAATCTCGACGCGAAGCTGCGTCACGAAATGCGCGCCGAAATCCGCGCCCTGCAGCAGCGGCTCGGGATGACCATGATCTACGTCACGCACGACCAGACCGAGGCCATGACCATGGCGGACCGCATCGTGCTCATGCGCGATGGCCGCATCGAGCAGAACGGAGCTCCACAGGAGCTGTACAACCGGCCGGCAACGGCGTTTGCTGCGCGTTTTATCGGCACGCCACCCATGAACCTGTTGCCGGGAGAGGACGAGGTGGTCCTTGGAATCCGGCCGGAGCATCTGCGTGTGGTGTCGCATGGGGGTATTTCAGCCAAGGTTACGGCGGTCGAGCATCTCGGTGCGGAAAGCGTGGTGTTGTGCGACATCGAGGGCCGTCCTGCGGCATTTCGTCAGGAGGGATTCGGCTCCTGCCGTGCCGGCAGCGTGGTACAGCTGGAGTGGTCGCCCGAGCACGTGCACCGGTTCGATAAGAAAACCGGCGCGCGGCTCGATGACGAAAGCAGCACTGTTCGCGCGCTCGCGCCTGCGCGACCGTAGCACTGTAACGTGAAGGACTAAGAGTAATGACGATCCAGATCTCCAGGTTGTTTTCGGTTGCGACGCTCGCCTCGGCCGCATTGCTTTGCGCAAGCCCTGCGCCGGCCATCGACCTCACGATGTACTATCCGGTGGCGGTCGGCGGACCAGTCCCGAAGATCGTGGACGATCTGGTCGCCCGCTTTCACAAGGACAATCCCGACATCAACGTGCAGGCGGTGTATTCCGGCAACTACACCGACACCATGACGAAGGCCATGACCGCCATGAAAGGCGGCCAGCCGCCGCAGCTCAGCGTGCTCCTTTCCACCGACGCATTCACGCTCATCGACGAGAACGCAATCGTGCCGTTCGATGAGCTCGTCTCTGACAAAGGCTGGTTCGGAAGCTTCTACCCGGCTTTCATGGAGAACGGCCACATTGGCGGCAAGACCTGGAGCATTCCGTTCCAGCGCTCGACCATCGTGCTCTACTGGAACAAGGACGCGTTCGCCGACGCGGGGCTCGACCGCGACAAGGCCCCGGGCACCTGGGACGAGATGCGCGAGTTCGGCAAGAAGCTCGTCAAGAAAGACAACGTGGGGAATGTAACGCGCTGGGGGGTGGAAATCCCGACCACTGGCTACGCCTATTGGATGCTGCAGGCCCTCGCCATTCAAAATGGGCAGAAGCTGATGAACGAGGCCGGCAACGAGGTGTATTTCGGTGCAAAGAAAACGGTCGAGGCGCTCGGCTACTGGGTCGATCTATCACGCAAGGATGTGGTGATGCCCACCGGCACCATCGACTGGGCGACCCTGCGCACGGACTTCCTCGAGGGCAAGACCGCGATGATGTGGCACACGACCGGCAACCTAACGGCTGTGAAGGAGGGCGCCCGATTCGACTTCGGCGTCGCCATGCTGCCCGCGAAGGAGCGGCGTGGATCGCCCACGGGTGGCGGGAACTTCTACATCTTCAAGGGCGCCTCGGGCGAGCAGCAACGCGCTGCACTGAAGTTCATTCAATGGATGACGACGCCGGAACGGGCCGCCGAATGGAGCATCAAGACCGGTTATGTCGCGGTCACGCCTGCCGCGTATGAGACGGCCGCAATGCAGGATTATGTGAAAGGATTCCCGCAAGCGGTCGTGGCGCGCGACCAGCTGCAATATGCGGTGGCCGAGCTCTCCGTGCATGAGAACGGCCGTATCTACAAGATCGTCAATGACGCCGTGCAGGCGGCAGTCACCGGCCAGCAGAAACCCGACGAGGCGCTGAATTCGGCGCAGGTGCAGGCCGAACGGGTGCTCCGCCCGTATAAATGACGGTTCGCCTGCGCAAGAACAGCAGTAGTCATGGCCGGGCTCGTCCCGGCTATCCACGGCTCCCTTTGTTTTGGCAGCAAAGACGTGGATGCCCGCGACAAGCGCGGGCATGACGCTGGCGAGCGGACGAGCGCGCACCGACGCCCGGTTGTGGGCGTCCGTCTATCCGTGGTTGCTGCTGTTGCCCGCGGCCGTGCTGCTCGCCGCCTTCACCCATTACCCGATCCTCGCAACGCTCTACGCCACTTTTTTCGTTACGCGGCGTAATGGACCGGCGCTGTTCGTCGGTCTCGATAACTATCGCGCGATGTTCGACGACCCGGTGTTCTGGCAGGTGCTGCACAACAATGCGGTGTTCGCGCTCGGCACCATCCCGACCTCCATCGCGCTCGCGCTGCTCATGGCAATCTGGGTGAACCGCAAGCTGCGGGGCCGCGGCTTTGTCCGGCTTGCGTATTTCACGCCCACGATCCTGCCCATGATCGCGGTCGCGAACATCTGGCTCTTCTTCTACACGCCTGACTACGGGCTGCTCGATCAGCTGCGTGGACTGTTCGGCCTGCCGGGTCACAACTGGCTCGGCGACCAGCATACGGTGATGGCGTGTCTGGTGGTGATGGTGATCTGGAAGGAGGCGGGTTTTTTCATGATTTTCTATCTCGCCGCGCTCCAGCAGATGCCGCCCGAGCTCGAGGAAGCAGCCGCGGTCGAGGGTGCCGGGCAGTGGCACTTCTTTCGGCGCGTAACATTTCCACTGCTCATGCCGACCACGCTTTTCGTCGCCATCAATGCGGTAATCAATTCGTTCAAGCTCGTCGATCATCTCGTGATCATGACCAAAGGCGGGCCGAGCAACGCGAGCTCGCTTCTGCTGTATTACATCTACGAGGTTGCGTTCACGTTCCAGGACCGGCCTTACGCCGCCACGCTCACGGTGATGCTGCTTCTCATTCTCGTGATCGCAGCGCTCATCAAGTTCGGCTACCTGGACCGGCGCATTCATTATCAATGACTCGCGCCGACGATACGCTTGTAACCATCGCTGCCTGGCTCCTGGCGCTCCTGTGGCTCACGCCGCTTGCTTATGCGTTCTGGAGCGCGCTTCATCCACCCGCCTACGCGACCTCGTTCAATCCACTGGCGCCGCTGACCCTCGAGAACTTCGTTCGCGCGTGGCGGCAGGCGCCGTTTGCACGGTACTACTTGAACACAGTGATGCTGGTGACTCTGATTCTCGCCGCGCAGCTCGTCATCTGCACACTCGCCGCGTACGCGTTTGCGCGTTTCACGTTCGCAGGACGCGACGTCGCTTTCTTTCTGGTTCTGCTGCAGCTGATGATCATGCCGGATGTGCTGATCGTGGAAAACTACCGGATCGTCAGCACCCTTGGCGTGCTCGACACAATTCCTGCGATCGCGCTGCCCTACATGGCGAGCGCATTCGGAATTTTCCTGCTGCGTCAGACGTTCAAAGGAGTGCCGAACGAGCTCATCGATGCGGCCAGGGTGGAGGGCGCCTCGGCTATGCAGATTCTCTGGCGCGTGTTTGTGCCTCTCGGCAAATCCACTTACCTCGCCTTTGCCCTCGTTTCCGTGAGCTATCATTGGAATAATTTTCTGTGGCCCCTGATCGTGACGAACTCGCTGGAAAGCAGGCCACTCACCGTCGGGCTGGCGGTGTTCGGCGCGCCGGAAACCGGGGTCGACTGGTCGGTCATCAGCGCCGCAACCGTGATGACCATGCTGCCGCTCCTTGTGGCGTTCTTGCTGTTCCAGCGGCAATTCGTTCAATCGTTCATGCGTGCGGGCATTCGGTAATGCTCACCGATAGTCACCCCCGGGCTTGACGAGATGGATTGCCGGGTCAAGCCCGGCAATGATGAATGGTGCTAAACCGCGGTGTAGCCGCCGTCGACCAGCATGTCCGCGCCGGTCATGAACGCCGACTCGTCGCTGGCGAGGAACACGGCAGCCGCTGCGATCTCTTCAGGCTTCCCCAGTCGCCCGGTGAGCGTGTGGTGGGACGCGCGGGCCGCTTCGAGCGTTGCAAAATTACGCAGATAGCGTTTCGTCTCGACCGGACCCGGCGAGAGGCTGTTCACGCGGATGTTCTCGGGCGCATGGTCGAGCGCCATGGCCTTGGCTAATTGGATCAGCGCGCCTTTGGCCGCACAATACCAGGGCCGCAGCGGCCGCGCGACGCGTCCAAGCTGAGATGCAATCAAAATGATCGAGCCACCGCCGCGCTCGACCATGGCCGGAATGGCGTGCTTCGAGAGCAGGAATGCGCTGTCGAGATTGACCGCAAACGTGCGCCGCCAGTCAGCAAGGGACAGCTTGGTGACAGGTGCGAGCGGCACATCCGCAACGGCCCCGCAAACCAGAATGTCTATTCCACGGAGTTCATATTGCGCGCGCGCAACAGCAGACCGCGCTGCGTCTTCGTCCGCCACGTCGGCGCAGAGCGTCGAGGCCCGTCCTCCCGCCGCGCGCACCGCATTGCCGAGCGCCTCCAGGGAAGGCGCGTCCGTGTCAACGCCCAGCACCGATGCGCCTTCCACCGCGAAAGCGCGGCTGATTGCCGAGCCAATTCCTCCCGCTGCGCCGGATACAATGGCAACTTTATTCTGCAGGCGCCCCATGCTTTTCCTCCTTGACCACATCCGGTGCGGCACAGTCTAAACCTATTCTGTCGCAACAGGGGCCCGTCATGGCCGGGCTTGTCCCGGCCATCCGCGTCTTGATTGGGCGCGAAAGACGTGGATGCGCGGAACAAGTCCGCGCATGATGGCCGAAAAGGGGTGACCCGATGCATATTGCAATGGTCGGCAGCGGCTATGTCGGCCTGGTCTCGGGCGCCTGCTTTGCAGACTTTGGCCATATGGTTGATTGCGTCGACCGCGACGCGGAGAGGATCGCTGCGCTCAAACGCGGCGAATGTCCGATCTTTGAGCCCGGCCTCGCCGACCTGATCGCGCGCAACATGCGCGAAGGCCGGCTTGCATTCAC
>DATCJI010000039.1:0-8186 GCA_036562835.1 Xanthobacteraceae bacterium
ACCTGGCTGGCATTGCATTCGTTTATGACGCGGTCATTCCGGATGCCGCGCTCGGCGGGGTTCCCGTTCAACTAATCGAGGAGCAACGCGAGGAATACACCCGTGCCGCGCGCTCTGCGGTCGAGCGCTTCGAGGAGAATGCGCGATCTGTTGGCGCATCGGTTGCGAGCCGCACGGTGGAAGCCAGCGCCGGCGGGGCCGCCACGGCCTTTGCGGGTATTGCCCGCCGCTTCGATCTCTCCGTCGTTGGCCAGGGGCAGCGCGAGCAGGGCGCGGCCGAGGACTTGATGATCGAGGCAGCCTTATTCGAAACCGGCCGCCCCGTGATGGTCGTACCTTACATTCAGCGCAACAAGCTCACGCTCGAGCGGGTGCTCGTGTGTTGGGACGGCAGCCGCACTGCTGCGCGCGCGATCGGCGATGCCATGCCGTTTCTCGAGCGCGCGAAAGCTGTTGAGGTCGTCACAGTCGAAGAGCCACGCAAGGAGGAAGACGTCAGCGGTACCCATATGGCCCAGCATCTCACCCGGCATGGTATTGCGCCGACCCTCAAGCGCCTCGTTCGAGGCAATATCGGGATTGACAGTGTCGTTTTGTCCTACGCAGCGGACGCCGGCGCCGATCTGATCGTGATGGGAGGATACGGCCACTCCCGGTTTCGGGAGTTCATACTGGGCGGCATGACGCGGGGCATCCTGTCCTCCATGACAGTGCCAGTGTTGATGTCCCATTGAGCCGTTGAGTCAGAACGCGCCGTGCAGCACTGCTGCAGCGCTTCTCCAAGTCGTCCGCATTGCAAAATACAATAACCTGCAATGCCCCGAGCTCAGCAAGGCCTCTCGCGCTTGGGCTCGTTTTTCCAAACAGCTGCTCCCGCGCATCATCTGCTGCCGCGGTCATCGAAGTCTCTCGGGCATTGTAAACAACAAAAGAAATACAGGGGCCCTCTTTGAACCCAAAGAAGAAATTCGAGCAATTCAGCACAGGATCAGGAAGGCAACAGGCGCGTATCAAGGAGGGGAACAGGAAATTTTCAGCAGAGGCTCCGATGCCGGCCACGCATCCATATTTGCTCTCCAACGAAAAAGCCCGGCGCCAAGGCCGGGCGTAGACGCATTTCTCGATGCTATCGGCCTTCTATCATTCTACTGTACAGATGTCTAACAGAATCTTCGGTCTGGGCGTCTGCTTGCACAACCAGCCCCCGGGCACGTGGGTCCGGAACGCCAAGTCCCCGCAAGGCGAACAACGTAAGCTGCTGGGCATGCGCCCTGGTCGCATCCTGGGGTGGAACGGCCAGGGGACCAGCGAGAGCGTCAAGCAGTGCCCCAACCAATGCGGGAGCGAGCAGCGCCGGATCCTGATCCGCTAGGCCACCTCCATCTGCTGCGCGTGCGATCAGGTTGCGCAGCTCGGCGACAAGCGCGCTACGAAAGCATGCTCGAGCCGCATCGATTTCGGCCTCGGCGGGCTCGGCAGTAAGAGCAAAGAACAAGCGCCGGTGTGCAACAGCGCGCAGTGCGAATGTCATGATCGCTGCGGCGAGCGCCGAGAGCGGACCGGGCGCAGCGCGTGCAGCCGCCTGCAAAACGGTCAACTCCTGCCGGGAGAATGCGTCAGCGAGTGCCGCAATGAGCTCGGCCTTGGAAGGGAAGTAGCGGTAGACCGTGCCTGCTGCGATGCCGGCGCGCTCCGCGATGGCAACGATCTGCACCGCGGCCAAGCCCTGTTCGGCGCAGACGTCAAATGCAGCCGCAAGTATTGCCTGGCGGCGCGCCGTTAGCTTGCGGAGAATGTTTTCCGTTTGCCGATAAATCACGAGCTTCGGTTGCAGAGACCCTCATGTCGCGGGTTCGACCGAGACCACCTGAAAGGTGTGCAATTCGCCGTCTTCGCCCCGGATCGATACATATTCTCCAGGCCGAAACAGGTGATGAGCGAAGCGGTATCCGGCTTCGTCGTCTCCCTCCGGGCTGTCCTCGTAGTCGAACACCCATCGTGCATGCTCGGGTCCCCCGGGTTGGTGCACGAGACGGCCGACCTGATCATCCTGTCCTTCCGAGAAGCGCCGCACGCCGCAATGCTCGCGATGTTTCCGCCACAGCTCCACATCGATATGTCCCCTCGCATCGAGCGGCGCCACCAATTCATATCCGCACCTGTCCGAGCCCAAAGGAAATTCCTTCGAGCGCGCCAGATTGAGCCGTATGCGCTTGAGCACATGCGGCAACTGGGTCATGAGAAGCCTCCGGCAACACCCTGCACAAACCCCGTAGCATATTGAGATGGTACCGCAGAGCCGTTTTGGAAGCCGGCGAGATGTTGGAACCAAGCATGCGCGATCCGCCATCGCCAAATACGCCGCAAGTTGCGGAGGCTGAACAAGGCTCGTCGCAGCAGCAGGTGTTTGCGTTCCTGGCTGATCCGGCGACCCACGACGGCAATCCGGTCAAGCGCATCGACACGCACGCCGCAACCGTGTTCCTTGCCGGCTCTCGCGCGCTGAAGATCAAGCGCGCCGTGCGTTTTCCTTTCCTGGACTATTCAACTCTGGAGAAGCGCAAGCGAGCGTGCGAAGCGGAACTGGCTGTCAACAGTGTGTTTGCCCCGGAGCTTTATCGAGGTGTCGTGGCAATCAGGCGCGGCGCCGACGGCAAGCTCAGGCTTGACGGCCCGGGAACGGTGATCGAATGGGCGGTGGAAATGCGCCGCTTCGACGAGCATGCCACGCTCGATCACCTGGCGAGTTCGGGGCACATCGATGTCGACCTTGCGGATGCACTTGCCCGTGCGGTGGTAGCGGCGCAGGCGAAATATGCCCCCGTCGAGCCGATGCCGTGGATCGAGGCGCTGCGAACATACATCGATGAGCATGCCACTGCCTTTGCGGGATTACCGGACCTGTTTGCGCCGTCCGATGTCGAACTGCTCGCCCATGCAGGCCGCCTCGCCTACGAGCGTCAGCGAGAGCTCTTGATCGAGCGGGGCGAGCGCGGGCTCATTCGACACATTCATGGCGACCTTCACCTCGGAAATGTGGTTCTTCTGGGCGGCCGCCCGGTACTCTTCGATGCAATCGAATTCAGTCCGCTGATTGCATCGGGCGATCTACTGTATGACTTTGCCTTCCTGCTGATGGATCTGTGGGAACGCGGGCTTTCTTCAGCAGCCAGCATCGCCTTCAACCGGTATCTGGCGGACACCGGGCGTTGTCTTGATCTGGACGCGCTTGCGCTGCTGCCGCTCTATCTGTCGATGCGTGCGGCCATCCGCGCGAAAGTCACAGCCGAGCGCCTCAGGCGCGGCGGAGACGGAGAGAAATCGATCGCGGAAGAAGCGCGGCGCTATTTCGACTGGGCATGCCGCTTGCTCAAACCTCCATCACCCAGGCTGCTCGCTATCGGGGGTCTGTCCGGCACCGGAAAGTCGGCGCTGGCGCGCGCCTTGGCGCCAGAAATCGGCGCCGCGCCCGGAGCCGTGGTCTTGCGCTCGGATACGGAACGCAAAGCGGTGCTCGGCAAAGCAGAGCACGATCGGCTTCCCTCGGAGGCCTACAAGCCGGAGGTGAGCCTGCGTGTTTTCGCCGAACTCGCCGACAAGGCCCGTCGGACGATTGCCGCCGGCCATTGCGCAATCATTGATGCCGTGTTTGCCAAAACGGATGAGCGCGCGCTTGTAGAAGCATCCGCAAACGCGCTGGGCATTCCGTTTCGGGGCATTTTTCTGCATGCCGATCTTGCTACCAGGTTGTCACGGGTCAGCGGTCGCGCGCACGACGCTTCGGACGCCGATGCGGCAATTGCCAGGCAGCAGGAGACCTATGACCTCGGGACGCTGGACTGGACGGCCGTTGACGCGGGCGGCTCGCTGCAAGTCTCTTTGACTCGCGCCAAGGCAGCATTATCGGCTATGAGATGACGGATGTCAGATGTCGGATGTCAGGAAACCCGGCCGCCCGGCCTTTGACATCTGATCTCTGACACCCGATCTCTGACATCTGATCTCTGAAATTATGCTGGCACCAAACCTCGGCCACCTGGAGTTCCTGCGCTCGATCGATACGCCCACTGTTTGCAATCTTATCGAGATTGTCATGCCGGAGCGTCGTGGCCACGGCTATACGGTCAGGCATATGCATTGCGCTTTTCCGGCCCTGCCGCCGATCGTCGGCTTCGCCAAAACCGTCACCTTCAAAGCCAAGGATGCGGTGCCTCTCGGCCAGGCGGGATACATGCAGAAACGCCTCGACTATCTGGATTACGTGGCCTCCGAGCCGCAGCCCAGCATCATGGTCATGGAAGATCTCGACGCTGAACACGCGGGTTACGGTGCGTTCTGGGGTGAGGTGCAGTCGAACGTGCACAAAGCCCTCGGCTGTCTTGGCGTTGTGACCAATGGCTCTGTGCGCGACATTCCCGCAATTCCGCCCGACTTTCAGATGTTGGCGGGCTCATTCGGGCCGTCGCACGCCTATGTGCACGTGGTCGAATATGGGGTCGGAGTGTCCGTGCACGGCATGGCCGTGACAAGCGGGGACCTGATCCATGCCGATCGGCACGGCGCCGTCGTCGTGCCCATGGACAAAATCGACGCGATGAAAACCGCTTTGGATGCGCTTTCCGCGCGCGAGGCCAAGATCATCGCAGCAGCGCGATCGGGCGGCGGCGTCGAAGGCATCAAGGCGGCCATGCGCGGGTAATTTTGTCCGACGCATGGCTTTCGTGCGCGCCTGCAAGCTTCTTTGCCAGCAGATGCAGCTCCGTTTCGCGGTAGCCGAGCTCTTCGAGGGCGGAAACGGTAGCGATGACATAGTCGCGGTTTGCACCCGAGCGGCCGTGGCCCTGGCGTACGTGATGGAGTTGCTGCTCGATTGAAAGGCGGCCCGCATATTGGGGATGCCCGCGATCGACCACATAGCACAGCGCGGATACCCGACGTGCTGGATGCGAGCTGAGCCAGATGTGCCGCATAGTCTCGCGATATACGGCCGTTACCTGCTCACGTTCTCGCAGATAGGCGATGGTGCTCGCGCGGGTTGCGGCGCTCACGAGGTAAGCCACACCGCGGCAGGCGCCGCCATGGTCGAGCCCAAGCACGAGGCCAGGCCGCTCGGGCGTGCCGCGATGCACGAACGAGTACACGCACAGCGCACGATGTGCCCCGGTGAGGCGCGCCTCGACACGCTCGATAAAACGAAAGCCCGGCCGCCACATGAGCGAGCCATAGGCAAACACCCAGAGATTTCCCTCGCTATCGAAGCCGTCGCACGTCATCATCTGCGGGAACACGGGAACCGCCGAATGCGTTTTTTCCAACACGACCGATGGAGGCAAACATGCCGGCCGAAACGTCGCAATCCGAAACTGCAGGTCGTTCCGCGCACACGCTGATTGCGAGCGATCGCGTTGAAGGCACGCCGGTGCGCCGCTCCAATGGAGAGAAGATCGGCACGATCGAGCGCCTCATGATCGACAAGCTCAGCGGCAACGTGGCGTATGCAGTGCTTAGCTTTGGGGGTTTTCTCGGAATGGGACAAAAACATGCGCCCGTTCCATGGGCACGGCTCCAATTCGATACGAATCTCGGAGCCTACCGGGTCGAGCTCAGCGACGAGGAATTGCGCAATGCGCCCACAACGGCCGCGGGCGAGGAGTTCGACTGGGGCGATCGCAGCCGCGAAATCGAGATCCATAACTACTATCGCGTGCCGCCTTATTGGGGGGCGTATTAGCTCAGGCGTCGCCGGTCGGCACGATCGTCGCCGTCTCGATCATCAGGACAACAGCCTTCTCGGGGGCGCGCGTTCGATGGACTACACCCTTTGGAACGACGAAGCCTTGCTGTGGTGAGAGCGCTACAGAGCGGCCTTCCAGGTCGATGATGAACGTGCCGCTGAGCACAAAAAAGAACTCGTCGTCGTTATCGTGTTTGTGCCAATGGTACTCGCCCTGCATGACGCCCAGACGCACGACTGAATCGTTTACCTTGCAAAGCGTCTGATTGTACCATTGCTCGGTGCACGCCTTCACAAGTGATGAGACGTCGATCGGCTCGAGCGGCTCGAATTTGACGTCCAGATGCACGACATAAGGGAACGCGGCAGCAGCATGCGTCGGAGACATTGCTTCCTCCTGTTGGAGCGCAACCAAAGAGCATGATCCCGAAAAGTCGGAGCGGCCATCTCTACACACATTGCGGCTTGGGGCCCTAGCCGTCGCTCGAGTAGGGGCGGGGCAGCGCATCCGGCTGGAGATCGGGGTGCGGGCGGCCGAAGTCCGGCGCCGCAGAATCCTGTCCGATCTCGACGATGCCGCGCCGGATCTCGCGCGTCCGGCTGAATTGCTTGAACAAGGTGCCGCCGTCGCCGTGGCGGATTGCACGCGTGAGCACCGAAAGGTCCTCGTTGAACCGTCCGAGCATTTCCAGAACCGCCTCCTTGTTGGCGAGAAACACGTCGCGCCACATGGTCGGATCGGAAGCCGCAATGCGCGTGAAATCGCGAAAGCCGCCGGCTGAGAAACGAAGCACTTCCGAGCGGGTCACCTGGCTCAACTCGTCCGCGGTCCCGACAATCGTGTATGCGATCAGATGCGGCAGGTGACTGGTGATGCCAAGCACGAGGTCGTGGTGCTCGGCCGACATAGTTTCAACATTCGCGCCCAAGAGGCGCCAAAAGCCGGCAAGGCGCTCGACCGCGGTCGCGGACGTATCAGGCGGCGGCGTTAGAATGCACCAGCGGTTGACGAACAGCTCGGCGAAACCGGCGTCCGGGCCCGAGTGCTCGGTGCCCGCCACCGGGTGCGCCGGCACGAAATGCACCGCGTCGGGTATGTGTGGAGACACATCCTTGATCACCGTAGCCTTGACCGACCCCACGTCGGAGACGATCGCGTCTGGTGCGAGATGCTGGCCGATTTCGGCGGCCACTGTGCCGCACGCGCCGACGGGAACGCAGATGATGACCAGATCGGCACCGGCGACGGCCGCCGCATTGCTCTCGACGACCTGATCGGCAAGGCCCAGCTCCGCGACGCGGCGCCGCGTGCCCGCGGATCGCGAGCAGGCGATGATCGTGCGTGCAGCGGTTTGCTTGCGCACAGCACGCGCAATGGACGAGCCGATGAGCCCCATTCCGAGAAGCGCCAATCGATTGAATGGAGGGGGCGTGCTCATCGCCCCATAAACTCGGCCAGCGCAGCGATGACGAGACGGTTGGCTTCTTCGGTCCCGACCGTCATGCGCAAGGCGTTCGGCAGTTTATAGTTCTCGAGCCGACGCAGGATGAGACCGCGTTTTGTGAGAAACGCATCGGCGGCTGCCGCGGTGTGGCCGTTTGTGCCGCTGAAGTGAATGAGCACGAAATTCGCCGCGCTCGGTGTCACCGCAAGCCCGAGCCGCGGAATTTGCTCGGAAAGCCACGCCAGCCATTTCTCGTTGTGCATTCGCGCCGCTTCAACGTGAGCTGTATCCTGCATGGCGGCGATCCCGGCTCGCATTGCCGGCGTGTTCACGTTGAAGGGACCGCGAATGCGATTGATGGCTTCGACCACATGCGCCGGCCCGTACATCCATCCGAGGCGTAGTGCGGCAAGCCCGTAGATCTTCGAGAACGTGCGGCACATGACCACGTTCTCGGAGGTGGCGACGAGCTCGATGCCCGCCTCGTAATCGTTGCGCCGGACGTATTCCGCATAAGCGGCATCGAGCACGAGCAGGACGTGGGGCGGAAGTCCCTCATGCAGGCGCTTGATCTCATTAAAGGGCAAATACGTCCCGGTCGGGTTGTTGGGATTGGCCAAAAACACGACCCTGGTGCGCTCGGTAAGCGCGCCAAGCATCGCATCGACATCCGCGGTGTAGTCTTTCTCAGCCGTCTCGACGGGTGTCGCGCCCGAGCCCAACGTGGCGATGGGGTAAACCAAAAACGCATGCCGGGTGATGATCGCCTCGTCGCCATCGTGCAGATAGGCGTCCGCAAGCAGGTTCAAAAGATCGTCCGAGCCGGCGCCGCATACGATCCGGTTTGGATCGAGCCCGAACGCGTAACCGATAGCTTCCCGCAGGACAGCAGCCGATCCCTCCGGGTAATCCTGCAGCTCGCGCGCGGTCTCGTGATAAGCCGCAATGGCGCGCGGGCTCGGCCCAAGCGGAGTTTCGTTGGACGAGAGCTTGAACACGCGCTCGAC
>DATCJI010000432.1:0-2383 GCA_036562835.1 Xanthobacteraceae bacterium
ACTCAGTTGGATTAACTCGCCTTATGGCGGCGCCCGAATATGGAGCCAGCAACTCGAATCAATCGCGTGGGCAAAGAGCTGCACGATCATGCGCGTGTCCTTTCGGCCGGTGCGGACGAAAGCGGCAGCCGGTAAAGCTCGCCGTATTTTTTACGCAAATACTCCATGTACGGCTTGATGCTGATCGGCTCGCCGGTTGCGCGCTGCACCGTCTTGGCGGGCATGAACTTGCGGCCGGAACGGTAAAGATTTTCACGCAGCCAGCCATGCAGGACGCCGAATTCGCCTGCGCGAATCTGCTGCGGAATGTCGGGATCGGCGCGCAGCGCCGCCGCATAGAATTGCGCGCTGAGCACATTGCCGATCGTGTAGCTCGGAAATGCGGCGCCGATGCCATTGCCGTACCAATGCACGTCCTGCAGGCAGCCGTCCCGGTCATCCGGCGGAACGACGCCGAGGTCCGACTGATAGCGTGCACGCCAGCACTCCGGCAGGTCTTTCACCGCAAGTTTCCCCTCGAGAAGCTCCGTCTCCAGCTCGAAGCGGATAATGATGTGGAGATTATAGGTGAGCTCGTCCGCTTCCGTACGAATCAGCGTGCGTTCGACCTTGTTGATGGCGCGATAGAAGGTCTCAACGGAGGTGCTCGCAAGCTGGCCGCTGAAACGGCTCTGCAGCTCCGGAAAATAATGCTCCCAGAGATTGAGGCTGCGGCCCACCACATTTTCCCAAAGCCGAGACTGGCTCTCATGCACGCCGATTGACGTTCCCTGTCCCAATGGAGTGTCCGCGAGCTCTTGCGCAACGCCCTGCTCGTACATTGCATGCCCCGCCTCGTGCAGGATCGAGAAGAGGGAATAGGTCAGCTCATCGGGACGGATACGCGTGGTGATGCGAACATCGTCGGCGGAGAATTTGGTGCAAAACGGATGCGGCGAACGGTCAAGCCTGCCGCGGTTGAGATCGTAGCCGAACGCGCGCGTGATAGAGAGCCCAAATGCAACCTGGCTGTCCGGCGCAAAATCGCCGTGCAGACAGGTCGTGTCGGCGAGCGGCTGCTCGCATACGGCGCGCACGAGCGGCACGAGCTCGGTGCGCAAGGCGGCGAGCAGCGCGCGCACCGAGGCATAGGTCATGCCCTCGTCCGTGTCGTCGATCAGCGGATCGGAGATATGCGCATATGGCGCGAAGTAGCTCGCGTATTCGCGGCTGAGATCGACCATCTGCTGGAGCCAGGACTGCATGGCCGAAAAATCATTCGCCGGACGCGCTCTGGTCCACGCATCGTATGATGCGGCACCGATCGCACTGGCGCGCGCGACATAGCGCGCGGGCACTTTCGCGGCTTTCTCAAAATCGCGCCGCACCACCGCGATGAGCCGCGCGTCGTCGCTGTCAGCCGGCAGGGTTGCGCCGTAGGGCGCAAGCGCATCGACGAGCCGCCCGAGCGCGGCGCTCGTCATGCGCTCATGGGCGAGCTTGCTCACGAGCGCGTATTGCCGGGCGCGTGTCGCCGCCCCGCCCTGCGGCATGTAGGTCGACTGATCCCAGTTGAGCACGGCGGCAGCCCCGGAGAGATCGCGTATCTCCCGCAAGCGCTGCCGCAGCTCTTTGAGCATGTGTTCCGGAGATCGCTTGGCGTTCCTCACCGGGAGGGAAGCGCTCGCCATATGGGCGATCCTATGCGTCAAGGGTGCCGCGCATCACCGGCACGCACTTGCCGCCGATCGTGGCGACCACCTCACCCTCGCGCTTTTCGGCAGTTGCCTCGAGCAGGCTGGGGCGGCCCATATCGGCTCCTTGCGCAATCATCAGGCGCAGTGTGAGGTCACGCTCCGGGCGCAAGCCCGCAAGCAGGCCGGCAAGAGCCGCGTTGGCACTTCCGGTCGCCGGATCCTCGGTGATGCCGAAAAGCGGAGCGAACATGCGCACGTGCAGGTCGGCACTGTCGCGCTTTTCACTCACGTAAAGCAGGACGCCGATTGCCAGGTCGGGCTTGATGCTCTGGGAGAAGATTTCAGCACGCGAGCGTGCACAGGCGAGCGCCGCGCGGGTTTTGAGCTGAGCGAACAGGAAAGGCACTCCCGCCGATGCAACGCAGGGCGGATGCCGATCCGTCGCGATGTCACTCGCCTCGAGCGAGCAGGCTTCCGCCACAACTTCAGCCGAAACATCGATTGCGCGCGTCAGCCGCCCCGGCGCAGCAACGCGGGCGCCTGTCGCCGTCCCATTTTCCATCACAACATCCACGCGCACGATCCCGCATTTTTCCTCGAACAGCAGCTGTTCGCCCACCGGCTTGCCGAAGATTGTTTTAAGCCGCGCGAGCACAAAGGCGGTGCCGACATTGGGATGGCCCGCAAAAGGCAGCTCGGCGCGCGGG
>DATCJI010000434.1:0-6215 GCA_036562835.1 Xanthobacteraceae bacterium
CTTGTCGACAACGGCGCCGTCAAGCTTGGTGGCGGCAATGAAAATGCGCTTGAGCTCGTCGTAATTGGCGAGTGCCTCCTTGCGCGCATCCTCATAGACCGCGAGCACGCGGCGCACGAGGTCGGGATGGTCCTTCAGAAATTCCTCGCGCGCGTTGAGGATGCCCCAGGTGTTTGCGTCCTTGTTGCGATAAAAGAGCCGCGCCCCGTTCTCGATCTCCGCCTGCGCCATCATCGGATCCAAGCCCGCCCAGGCATCCACGTCACCGCGAATGAGGGCAGTCTTCCCGTCCGGATGCTGCAGCAGCACGGGGGTGATGTCCCGTTCGGTCAATCCCGCTGTCTGCAGGGCGCGCACAAGAAAAATGTGCGGATCGGTTCCGCGCGTGACCGCCACCCGCTTGCCCTTGAGATCGGCGATCTTGTTGATCGGCGTGTCCTTGCGCGTGACCAGCGCGGTCCATTCCGGACGCGAATAGACATAGATCGATTTGATGGGGTTGCCGTTGATCTTGGCAACAAGTGCTGCCGCACCCGCCGTTGAGCCGAAATCGATCGAGCCTGCATTGAGGAATTCGAGAGCTTTATTGGAGCCGAGCGTCTGCACCCAGACAATGCCGATGCCGTCTTTGGTGAATTCCTTCTCGAGAAGCTGCTTCTCCTTAAGCAGCATGGAAACCGGATTGTAGGTGGCCCAATCGATGCGGATTTCTTTCGGTTTGTCGGCCGCAACGGATGCGGTGGCGGAAACCGCGCCGAAAAGAAGCGAGAAAACGAGCGAACGACGTAGAAGCGAGAATCTGGTCACGAGAAACCTCCATGCGTGAGCGTGCCCGCCCAGGGCGGCACGACCGGTTAATGAAGGCGGGAAATTTTCGGCCCGCCGTCAGCCTGGCGAGGGGCGGGCCCCGCGCTTTAGCTGCATTTGTTGAGCGCCCGCAAGCTGCTTGCTCAAATCGGCGCTATACATTCCGTCTTTAGAAAGCCCGATCGAGGCCGTCAATGGCCAAATAAGCCGTCGATGGCAGAACGCGCGCGGCCTGCGTCTGCACAGCCATGACAAAGCCGCTGTGCTCGCCTATCTGGAAGCAGCATGCTCAATCCAGCCGCCAACATTGAGCCCACCCTGTTTGACGCTGGCGCAATGGGGCAGGAGCTTGCCACGCTGATGCAATCGGCTGGCGGCAATGAGCGCGAGCTGCGGCTCGCGATGTCGCGCCGGCTCAAGCGAGCGCTCATGGAGGGCCGGGCGCAGGCCGAGCGGCTGCTGGTCAAGGACCGGCTCGGTCGGAGATGCGCCGAACGCCTGAGCGGCATGACCGACGACATTATCCGTGTGCTGTTCGAGGTCGCGAGCAAGCAGCTGTACCCCGCTCAGAATCCTTCCGAGGCCGAGCGCATGGCCGTAGTTGCGACGGGCGGGTACGGCCGCGGCGTTCTTGCGGCGGGCTCGGACATCGATCTCCTGTTCCTGCTTCCCTACAAGCAGACCGCCTGGGGGGAACAGGTCGCAGAGGCCATTCTCTACTGCCTGTGGGACATGGGCCTGAAAGTCGGACATGCAACACGGTCGATCTCCGAGTGCATTCGCCAGGCGAAGATCGACATGACCGCCCGCACGGCCCTGCTTGAAGCGCGTTTCCTGCTTGGCGAGCGCAAGCTCTACGACGACCTGCTTGCGCGCTTTGACAAGGAGATTGTGCAGGGAACGGCCCCCGACTTCGTTGCCGCCAAGCTCGCCGAGCGCGAGGAGCGACATCGTCGTGTCGGCCAGTCGCGCTACCTGGTCGAGCCGAATGTGAAAGACGGCAAAGGCGGTTTGCGCGATCTGCACACGCTGTATTGGATCGCGAAATACGTCTACCGCATCCGCGACCGCACGCAGCTGATCGAGCTCGGCGTGTTCGATCCACGCGAATACAGGCGCTTCAAGCGATGCGGCGAGTTCCTTTGGGCCGTGCGCTCGAACCTGCATTTCATCGCCGCGCGCGCGGAAGAGCGCTTGTCCTTCGACGTGCAGCGCGAGATCGCGGTACGGCTTGGGTATACGGAACATCCCGGCATGCGCGACGTCGAGCGCTTCATGAAACACTATTTCCTGGTCGCCAAGGACGTCGGCGATCTCACGGCTGTGCTCTGCGCCAAGCTTGAGGACCAGGAGGCAAAGCCGATGCCGGTGCTCAGCCGGATGATGGCGCGCTTGCGCCCGCGGCCGCGGCGTGCGCTCGCAGAGAGCCCGGATTTCGTCGTCGACTACAACCGCCTGACCGTCGCAGATGAGACCGCGTTCCAGCACGATCCGGTCAATCTCATCCGGATTTTCCATCTCGCGCAGAAGTACAATCTCGTGCTGCACCCCGATGCGATGCATCTTGTCACGCGCTCGCTCAAGCTCATTGATGCCAGGCTGCGCGAGGACGCAGAGGCCAACCGGCTGTTTCTCGAGATTTTGACCGCGAAGAATGCCGCGGAGATCATCCTGCGGCGCATGAACGAACTCGGCGTGCTCGGCCGTTTCGTACCCGCCTTCGGGCGCATCGTCGCCATGATGCAGTTCAACATGTACCATCACTACACGGTGGACGAGCATCTGGTGCGATGCATCGGCGTGCTGGCGGATATCGAGGAGGGGCGCAGCGAGGATACCAAGTTTGCCAACGAGCTGATGCGCACGATTCAGCCCGGACACCGCAAGCTCCTCTATCTTGCTCTATTCCTGCACGACGTCGCCAAGGGTCGTATCGAGGACCATTCGATCGCGGGCGCGCGCGTCGCGCGCAATCTGGCACCGAGGTTGGGCTTTACCCCGGCGGAAACCGAGACGGTCGCCTGGCTCATCGAAGTGCATCTTGTGATGTCGACGCTCGCGCAGTCCCGCGACCTGTCCGATCGGATCACAATCGAGAATTTCAGTGCCGTGATGCAGTCGGTCGAGCGCATGAAGCTTCTCGCTATTCTCACCTGCGCCGATATCAAGGCGGTCGGCCCAGGGGTGTGGAACAGCTGGAAAGCGCAGCTTATTCGCACCCTCTATTACGAAACCGAGCCGGTGCTCACCGGCGGCTTCTCCGAGGTGAATCGGGCGCAGCGGGTTGCGCTCGCCCAGGGTGAGTTGCGCGGCGAGCTTGCCGAGTGGAGCGATGAGGAAATCAAGGCCTACATTGCCCTGCATTATCCGGCCTACTGGCTCAAAGTCGATCTTGCGCAGAAGGTCGCGCACGCCCGCTTTTTGCGCGCAGCCGAGAAGGAAGGAAAAGCGCTCGCGACGACAGTGGCGTTTCCTGCGGCGCGCGGCGTGACCGAGCTCACCGCGCTTGCGCCCGATCACCCATGGCTGCTTTCGACCATCGCCGGGGCGTGCGCAGCCTCGGGCGCCAACATCGTGGACGCGCAAATCTACACCACGACAGACGGCCGCGCGCTCGACACAATTGCGGTGACGCGCGAGTTCGAGCTTGACGAGGACGAGGCGCGCCGCGCCCAGCGCATCACCGGGATAATCGAGAAGGCGCTGCGGGGCGACGTGCGCCTGCCGGAAGTCGTGGCCAAGCGCGCTGCCAGCAAGGGCCGCCAGCGCGCGTTTGCGCTCGAGCCCGAGGTGACCATCAACAACAACTGGTCAACCCGCTATACCATGGTGGAAGTGACCGGGCTCGATCGGCTCGGGCTTCTCTTCGAGCTGACGGCGGCGCTCTCGAAGCTGAATCTCAACATCGCCTCGGCGCACGTCGCTACCTTTGGCGAACGGGTGGTTGACGTCTTTTACGTCACCGATTTGTTTGGAGCGAAAATCGCCTCCGCCACGCGCCAGGCGGCCATCAAGCGTGCGCTCATGTCGCTTTTTGCGAACCGCGCTGAACCCGAGCAGAAAGCGCCGCTCACCGCGGTCGCGTCCTTCTAGCTCAGTAGGGTGCGCATAATCGGCCGGCCGCCTTGGCCGCTCGCGCGTCTGGCCCACGTTTCCCCGCGGTAACCCCGCCTTAAAGGCCGCTGTCTAGGCTCGATACCGAGGGAGGCACTTATGGGGGCTCGCAAGAAAGGCAGCGCGGCTGAGCCTGCGGCCCCTGTGGCCCCTGCGGCCCAACCCGCCAACGCCGATCCATCATCGCGTGGCAAGTCCAGGCGCAAACGCAAGGCGCGGAAAGGCTCCGCATTCAGTCGCTGCCTCTACGGCGGGCTTGTACTCACGATCTGGCTTGCAATTGGAGGCCTGATAACGCTGGCTCTCGTGCTCTCGACACTGCCTCCAATTCAGTCTCTGGAAATTCCAAGGCGGCCGCCGACTATCGAGATTGTTGCGGCTGACGGGCAGCCACTGGTGAGCCGCGGCGAGATGAGCGGCACGGACGTACCGCTGAAAGAGCTTCCCGCGTTTGTCCCCAAGGCATTCGTCGCGATCGAGGATCGTCGTTTCTTTAGCCATGTCGGCATCGACCCGCTCGGGCTCGCCCGCGCCGCGATTGCCAATCTCGCCCATCGTGGCGTCGCCCAGGGCGGATCCACCATCACCCAGCAGCTTGCGAAGAATCTGTTCCTCACGCACGAGCGCACGCTCTGGCGCAAGCTGCAGGAGCTGGTGCTCGCGCTCTGGCTCGAGCGCAAATTCAGCAAGAAAGACATACTCGAGCTGTACCTTAACCGCGTTTACTTCGGTGCCGGCGCGTACGGGGTCGAGGCCGCGGCGCAACGCTATTTCAACAAAAGCGCCCGTGAGCTGAAACTTGCGGAAGCAGCGATGCTGGCAGGCCTCGTGCGATCGCCTTCGCGCCTTGCCCCGACACGCAATCCATTCGGCGCCGAGAGCCGGGCGCAGCTGGTGCTTGCGAGCATGAGCGAGCTTGGCTTCGTCAGCGAAGCCGCTGCAAAGAACGCACTGAGTGCGCCGCCGCACGTCGTCATGCGTCCGGGCGCCGCTTCAATCAATTATGTGGCGGATTGGATCATGGACGTGCTGGACGATCTCGTCGGCCGCATGGAACGGGACCTCGTCGTAGAAACGTCGATTGACGCGACGCTGCAGGGCGCGTGCGAGCAGGCGCTTACTGACGAGCTTGCGGCGAAAGGAGCGAAGTTCGAAGTCTCGCAGGGAGCAGTTGTGGCGATGACGCCCGAAGGTGCAGTGCGTGCCCTGGTCGGCGGCAGGAATTACGCGGAAAGCCAATATAACCGCGCCGTCGCCGCCCGGCGGCAGCCCGGATCCGCATTCAAACCGTTCGTTTATCTCACCGCCATCGAGCGCGGGCTGACGCCCGACACCGTCCGGGAGGACAAGCCGATTGCGGTGAAGGGCTGGAAACCCGAGAACTATCATCACGAATATCATGGCCCCGTAACTCTGACCAAGGCGCTCGCCTTTTCGCTCAACACCGTCGCCGTGCGGCTCACGCAAGAGTTCGGCGCAACCGCGGTCGCGCGGACGGCCTATCGTCTGGGAATCGCCTCGAAGCTCGACGCCAATCCTTCGCTCGCGCTCGGCACCTCAGAGGTGTCGCTCATCGAGCTCGTCACCGCCTACGCGCCATTCGCGAATGGCGGCAATGCCGTCGAGCCGCATGTGGTCGAGCGCGTGCGCACGCGCGAGGGCAAGATCCTGTTCACGCGTGCATCACAAGGCTTGGGTCGTATCATCGAGGCGCGCTATGTGGGCATGTTGAATGCGATGATGCGCGAAACGCTGCTCACGGGTACGGCGCGCTCTGCCCACCTCTCCGGCTGGATGGCTGCAGGCAAGACCGGAACCAGCCAGGATTTCCGTGATGCGTGGTTCATCGGCTACACGAGCCGGCTCGTCACCGGCGTATGGCTCGGCAACGATGATTCCTCTCCCATGCGCAAGACGACCGGCGGAAGCCTGCCCGTTGAAATCTGGAATCGCGTCATGAAAGCCGGGCATCGCGGTCTCCCCGTTGCAGGCTTGCCGGGGCTCTCGGGCGCGTCCACTGTTGCGTCGGCTGCCAGGCCGTTGGCACCGTGGACGGATCAACCCAGACCACAAGCCGTTGATCCTGCGCTCGATGGCTGGTTTCTGGACAGATTGTTTGGACGGCGCTGAGCCGAATTCTCGGCGCGTTCGTCTTGTCGTTCACAGGGGCGCACGAGCAAAGGAATGGTCGCGAAGCGCAAACCCGCACTCGATCGGATCGACGTAAAGTTAGTTGCTGCGCTCCAGCGTGACGGACGCGCCACGTTTTCGGAATTGGGCGAGCGCATCGGCCT
>DATCJI010000435.1:0-1627 GCA_036562835.1 Xanthobacteraceae bacterium
TATGGTCGTCCTCCGGCTCATGCCAAAGCCTGATGGCGATGGGACTGAAGCACTGGGGGCAGCTGACAGGTGTTCTGGACATGATCGCTCTCCCAAGATCCAGACGCATCTCACGACGTCTTTCGGACTGCACAATGACAACGCTCAACACGTCAGCACTTCTGCCATTGCTTTCCACAATGAGGGCTGGGAGGGAGACCACAACCGGCGCTTGGCGAATCTGAGCCCCTCTCGTCAAAAGCTACGCCGGCGAGGCTTTGCTACCGCTTGGCGCTACGCAGACGACGACTGTCCGAGGGTGCTCGGCGCGCAATTCGGCTCGTTCGGCTCAATGGCGAGAGCACGACGCGGCGGCCGCCCGCCATCACGTCGGCGACCTTGCCGAACGCGTCGGCCGGAATTGAATTCGGCGCCACGGCACTTCCTTCACCATCGCATCGGTGAGCTCGGTGCCGAAGCGCAGCGGCTCCGTGGCGACGACCACCGTCTGCGGCGTGAATCGATTGCGTGGGCGCGGCCTGCACCTGCTGCTTGGCTTGTTTGTTCAGCCACATGTTGGCGATGAACCCCGCGAGCAGTCCGAAGACGACTGCAAATCCGATCATCACGATTGTGCTGCCCCACACGGCTGTTGTCCTGTTCGACGTCTTGTCGTTGCCGGACGATAGGAGCCAGGAAGTATTCAATTGCTAGAATTCGCGGTGCAGCTTGAGCTATGCTGAAGAGCGTCTGAAGCGTATTCTTTGCGAGGCGTATCTGCGCGATCGGAGCAAGGAACGGCTAACCTTGCGGTCTTGACGCGCTCGCGACGGCCGTAAGGAAGGATCAAGCCTAACAAAGTTGCAGCTTGCGGCATTGCCTGCGGCAGGCCGTTACGGCAACATGCGCCGCCTTCGAAACCAGAGGCGCAACGCCCCGCCAAAAGGGCGTGCTGGCAAAGGGGCGGGAGAAAAAAGGATGGCATTACCGCGCATCAACCATATCGATCCTGCTGCCGCGGTTCAGCTCTGAAACGACCAGCGGGCAGGCGATCCGAGTGACCCAGCAAAGCCGCGCAATTCAGACGACGTCCTCGGTGGCGCGGCCGGCCGGCGCCGAGCCGCGCATCCGCGTGCGCGGGCTCGGCAAGCGCTATGGCGCGCTGGAAGTCTTCCGCAACCTCGATTTCGACGTCGGCGAACGTGAAATTCTCGCGGTGGTCGGGCCCTCCGGCTGCGGCAAGACGACCCTGCTCCGCTGCATCGACGGCCTCATCCCGTTCGACGACGGCGAAGTGCTGGTCGGACACGAGCGGGTGACGGAGCCGATCGCCGGCGTCGCGATGGTCTTCCAGCATTTCGGCCTCTTCCCCTGGAAGACCGTATTCGAGAACGTGGCCTATGGCTTGCGTATGGCGGGCGCTTCGAAACCCGACATCGAGGGCAAGGTGCCCGAATTCATCAAAATGGTCGGGCTCGCCGGCTTCGAGAAGGCGTTCCCGTATCAGATGTCCGGCGGAATGCAGCAGCGCTGCGGCTTGGCGCGCGCGCTCGCGGTCGAGCCGAACGTGCTGCTGATGGACGAGCCGTTCGCCGCAGTCGATGCGCAGACGCGCGAGATTTTACAATTCGAGCTGCTGCGCATCTGG
>DATCJI010000437.1:0-3016 GCA_036562835.1 Xanthobacteraceae bacterium
CGCCGTTCGACAAGATCATCGTCACCGCGGCCCCTGATCTGATTCCGCCGCCGCTCATTCATCAGCTGAAAAACGGAGGCAGGATGGTGCTCCCCGCAGGGCTGCCCGAGGCTCAGCACCTTATGCTGGTCCAAAGGGATGAAAACGGAAAGGTGAGCACCAAAGAGATTTTGCGCGTGCGCTTCTCGCAGCTCGAGGAAGCCGCCTGATCCGGTATCTGACCGCTTCGTGAGATTATGTCACATGTGCAGCTTTCGGGCTTGATTGCCAGGGCCGGCAACACTCGCCGATAATATGTGCACATAGGAAGGAGCCGCCATGCAAAGCCGCAGGGATTTTCTGGCCTCAACAAGTGCTGTAGCCGGCCTGATATTCGTCGGATGCGAGATCGCGGGCACCCCTGCGGCCAAAGCGCAACCGCGCCGCCGCGAGGTTGTCGTCAACGGCACACGCGTCAAGACCGTTAACGTCCACGCGCACTGTGCCGTGCCGGAGGCCTTGGCGCTGATGAATCTGAAACTGGCTGGACCGCAGCTGCGGTCGGATCTGGACCCGCAAGGCGATTCGCTCGCTCTGCGTTTGAAGGCCATGGACGAGCAGGGGCTTGACGTCGAGGCGCTCAGCATCAATCCAAACTGGTATAAGCTCGATCGAGACGTCGCAGCCCAGGTCATCAAGATTCAGAACGAGAGGCTTGCAGAAGTCTGCGCCAAACATCCTGATCGTCTCGTCGCCTTTGCCACAGTCGCCCTGCAGCATCCCGACCTGGCTGTGGAGCAATTGCAGGCCGCCGTGAAGAACTACGGCTTCCGCGGAGTGAATATGGGCGGCAATGTCGCGGGCTCCGAAATCAGCGATCCGAAATTCAACCCGTTCTGGGCCCAGGCCGAGGAGCTCGGCGTTCTCGTCTTTATTCATCCGCAGGGTGATGGCGCGCCGCATGAGCTTGCTCAACGTTTCAAGGGGAACGGGTATTTAAGCAACGTGATCGGCAATCCGCTCGAAACGACGATCGCGCTCTCGCATCTGATATTCGAGGGCACACTGGACAGATTCCCTGGCCTGAAGATCTGTGCGGCGCATGGTGGCGGGTACGTGCCCTCCTATGCCGGGCGTTTCGACCGCGGATGCTTCGCGCGATCGGATTTGTGTGCCGGCGGGCCGCATGGGGGCATCAAGAAACAACCGACCGAGTATCTGCGCCAACTCTATTACGACAACATAATCTTCACCCCGGAGGCTATGCGCCATTTGATTGCGGAAGTCGGTGCGAGCCAGGTGATGATCGGGACTGACTATCCGTATCCATGGGGCAACGCGGCCGTGGACGCGGTCCTGGAGACCCCTGGCCTGAGCGATGCGGAAAAAGCGGCGATCCTTGGCGGGACAGCCGCCAAGCTAATGGGCATTAAGATTTAAGAGCTCACCGCGTAGCCCGAATGGAACGAAGCGACATCCGGTACGCATGTCCCGGATTTCGCAGCGAGACCGGGCTACGATATCGCTACAAGTCGTGTGGCCCTACAGGCTCGTGTCCTCGCGCCAGATGCCCAGCATTTGCTGAGCAGGGCGATCAGAGATCGAGAACAACACGGATTGCTTGTGCGCAGCATGTGCGTAGGTCTTCCACGGCGGCACCACGAAAATGTCGTTCTGACTCCATTCCAGTGTTTTGCCGTCTATCGACGTCGTGCCTTGCCCTTCTGCGCACACGAAAACGGTCCCATCCGTAGCGCGATATTTGCGGCCCTGGAAGTCTTGCGGGAAGAGCGCGAGGCAGGCTCCCATGGTGGGCAGAACCGGACCGCCATTGATCGGATTGGCGTAGCGCACGCGTGCGCCGTGTCGCGGGTCGGTCTCGCCTGCTTTGAGCATGCGCTCGAGGATGGGCCGGGTGCGGGAATATGTATAATTGATCACCGGGCTGCGATTGAGTTCAATCGGTGCGCCGTCGGGCAGCACGCCGGAGGCGTAGAACGCAAATGAGTCCCCGTCCTCGCGCTTGGTCGTCTGCGTCGGAGCATCCATCTCCTGTGCAAACGAGGTCTCAAAGAAATTGACCTGCGGAAAATCGAGCACGTCGAGCCATAGCACCGGATCGTCCCCGGTATTTCCGTGGTCATGCGGCGCCCAGTTCGCGGTGATGACAAAGTCGCCGGGTGCCATGTAAGCCTTTTCTCCCTCGACCGCGGTGTAGGCGCACTCTCCGTCGAGCACGAAGCGGATCGCCGAAGAGACATGCCGATGCGCGGGTGCAATCTCTCCGGGCAGGATCATCTGCACGCCCGCAAACAGCGTATTGGTGATGCGCGATTCGCCGCGCATGCCTGGATTTTCAAGCACAAGCACGCGCCGCTCCGCCTCCTCGGGAGTGATCAGCGGGCCTGACTCCATCACCAGCTGCTTGATCTCGCGGTAACGCCAGATTGCTGGAGCGCAGCGCGTGACCGGCTCCTTGGTCACCACGTTCTTGAGCACCTTCCAGAGCGGGGCGAGATCGTGCTTGGCGATGCGGTCGTAGTACTGCTGCCTGACCGCCTCGATATTGGGCTTGGGCCCCGGAGCCTTATCGCTCCGTTTGCTCGCGACCGCGCTGCTCATGAGGCACTCTCCGTGGAGGCAGAATCTCTCGCTACTATATAGTAAAACTACAACTCGCCGAAAGCGCTACGGCCTGGGTCAACTCGTGGATGCCACGCGCGCAATAAATGTCGCAAAAGCTGCGAGTTGCTGCTGGATGAAACCGCGCGTTGTTTCATCGGTGAGCTCGCCGGTTTTCTCATCGACTTTGGATGCGCAGTTGCCGATGAAGATCTCCGGCTTGTTCAGCGTGAACGCGTCAAGAAACACCATGGATTTGCGGAACTCATATTGCATGCGCGCACCGCCTACCGGGCCTGGGGAAGCTGACTGCAGAGCAATCGGTTTGCCTGCAAACGGCTGATTGGGAAGGCGCGAGAGCCAGTCGATCGCATTCTTGAGACCGCCGGGGATGCCGAAATTGTATTCGGGCGAG
>DATCJI010000049.1:0-7769 GCA_036562835.1 Xanthobacteraceae bacterium
AAAATTGCGTTCAGCACCGCCGGTACGACCGGAATCATCACCACCTCGGCAATGCCCTTCGGCGCCTCGTCAGAGAGCGGAGGCAGCACCTCAATTTCCAGATCGCGCAGCGGCAGGTCCGAGCCGCGCGCAATCAGATACCTGCCGAGATTCCATTGCCCGTTGCCGGGCCCATCCTCAAACGGCGGGAGCTGCTCGAGTAAGGCATAACCGACGCCCATGGCGAAGCCGCCCTGCGCCTGTCCCACAACGACGTCCGGAACCAGCGCCTCGCCGCATTCGAGAACGCTGTAGGCCCTGGCTATACGCAGCGCGCCTGTGGCGCGTTCAATCTCGATGCGCACGAGCGTGCCGCACAGCGAGGTGTAGGTCGTCCCCATGCGAAGGAAATCGGTGGGTGGAAATTTGACGTTGGCGCGATCGAGGCGAGTGAATTTGCCGCTGCCGTTGCGCACCGCGAGCGCATCGATATCCGCGGTCCACTGCTGTCCGCGCATGGAGAATGTCGCCTGCGACCATGCCCAGCGGGAAAAGCTGTGCGCCATCGCGCCGGTGACGAGATTGCGCTCATGTGCTTTGGCCGCAATGGTGCGCAGGGCCAGCGCGGGCAGTCCCGGCATGAGCAGCTGACCTTCCTGCCAGTTTGCGGCGCCCCACTCTTTGGCCTTCGCATCATTTGGCGGGATGCGCCAGAGCTCCAGGGCCGCGGGCCACAGGCCGAATCGAAAAATGACGCGCGCAGCTTCCGCCGCCGCATGCGTTCCCACATGCGCGCCAATGGAAGCCGTTGTGGCTGTGCTGATCGCCGGCACCCAGCGCGGATTGCGCTGAGCAGTGTCCTGCTCGCGCTGCCTCATCGTGTACGGATCCCCCGAAGTGACGAGCGCAAGCGCGCCGAAGGTGTCGATGCGTGCTATCGCGATCTCGTCGGCCACCGCGCCCAGATGACGCGCGACCCGATTGGCCAGCGCCGTGCCGATCGCAGTCCCCATTTCCACGTGATCGCACCAGATGGCAATGCGGCCCTCGGGATCCACCTCCACTCGTCCGAGCGAGCAATCGGCTCCCGTACCGTAATCCTTCGTGGCGCAGGCCACGCCCGTGCCGATCGCCAAACCGCGTTCGCGGCCGCCGCTCTTTTCCTCCGCTCGCTTCTGCCAGATTGGATGCTGCTCGAGTTTGTCCAGAATTTCCGGCGTGCGAACGGAGACACTGTACGGATTGCCGGTCATGGTGCGTCCGTTGGCTTTGAGCGCATTGCGCCGGCGCAACTCGATCGGGTCGAGCGGCAATGCGGATGCCGCTTCATCGATCAGCACTTCGAGTGCCGTCATGGTCTGCAGTGTGCCGAAGCCTCGCATGGACCCTGCCGTGACGCCGCGCGAATGGTAGGCGACCGTGGTCACATCTACCTTCGGAACATCGTAGATGCCGATGGCCGCCGTTGCGCCCACGGTCGCAACGCTTGCGGAATAATTGGCAAGCCCGCCGCCATCGAGCACGTGATCCGCGGCAAAGGCGCGGATTCTTCCGCTCGCGCGCTCGATGCCGATGCGCGTCTGCACCTTGAAGCGATGCCGTTTGATTCCCGCCTGAAACTGCTGATAGCGGTCGTGCGCAAGGCGGATCGGGCGATCTGGAAAAAACATTCCTGCCAAGGCAACGTAGAGCGGAAAGGGAGTGTGATCGCGTCCGCCGAAGCCGCCGCCGACGTACGCGAACTGCGCGTTGATGCTCGCGGGCTTGAACGGTGCGCGCGCATCGCCGAGGAGGAATGCAATGGATTCGGCAGCCTCGTATGGCGACTGCACGCCGAGCACGAGCTCGAGACTTTTGCGCCTGCCGTCATACCAGGCGAGTCCACACTCCGGCTCGAGGAACATGGGATCGACGGATTGCGTCTCGAACTCACGGTCCAGCACTAATAAAGAAGTGTCACTTGCGGCGAGCTCGGTCCGGATTTGCTCGCCATAGGCAGCGGCCTTCGCGTAGGGCGTACCTGTCTCAGCGGCTCGCGCACTCCAGACCGGCAGCTGCGTGTCCTGCACGCGTGGCGGACTGACCCAGCCCGCCTGGAGCGGCGAGTAGATGTCGGGTGCGTCAGGCGTCGGGCCAGCCACCCGCGTAAACCGATAGGCACCGTAATCCGGAATGCGAACAGGCCCGGTCTCTTCGCCGAACTGAACGAAGTTTCCGTCGCGCAGCGCGAGTCTTGCGCGATCGAAAACGTCAAATTGTTCAAACAGCAGAAGCGCGACCGGCTGGCCGAGATAGAGCGGAGTCCTGCCGACCCGGCAGAAGAGATCGCCGGCATAGAATTCGGGAACGCGGGTAGCGATGCGCGCGAGATCGCCTGCGTCCACGACAACGGTCGGCTTGAGCGCGCCGCTCAGGCGGG
Source organism: Xanthobacteraceae bacterium (assembly GCA_036562835.1). Lineage (GTDB taxonomy): Bacteria > Pseudomonadota > Alphaproteobacteria > Rhizobiales > Xanthobacteraceae > VAZQ01. The sequence goes on from DATCJI010000049.1 coordinate 2,399, forward strand.
CCAGATCGATGCCGGTATAGACGTGTGTGGCATCCGGAGCGCGGATGAGTATCGCGTGCGATGTTGTCGCGGGCCAGCCGGGCATATCGACGGCACGAAAATCCGATGCGTAAAGCTTGGCGCCCGTGATTTTGGCAACACCGTCGATGCGGCCCTTGCCGGCGGCAGCCGGATTCCAGGCGGCGCGGCCCGGGAGTGTCTCGCGCGTGGCGAATGCAGGCTCGTCAGCGGGGGCCAATCGCGAGAGGCTCAGCGCGATGCCACTCGCGGTGGCGAGTTTTACGAATTCACGGCGAGAGGTGAACATGAACGCCCGCGCTCGATCCTGTTCTGCACGAGCAGGCGCCTAGCACACTAACGAGAATCTGTCAGCGAAAGGTGAGCGAAGCCGGTGCGATTGTACTCTAGCGCTCCACAACAAAATTCCGATATTCGGCTGCTCCGGATCCACCGGCGCTGACGATAACACCCCACGATTGTAATCTCCGCAGTAGGCGGAAGGCTGATTCATAAGAAGGGAAGCAGTTGTGAAATCCATTGCACTCGTGATCTCGGACGTCGACGGGACCCTCGTCACGCCCGACAAGCAGCTGACCGAGGCGAGCGTGCGCGCCGTTGCGCTGCTGCATGAGCGCGGGATCGGCTTCAGCATTGTCAGCAGCCGGCCACCCATGGGGATGCGCATGCTGGTTGAGCCATTGCGGCTTTCACTGCCGATCGGCGCTTTCAGCGGGGGCGCCATCGCCACGCCCGCGCTTAACATCGTGGAGCAACACGTCGTTCCAGAGACTGCGGCGACGCAGGCCATTGCCATGATGGAGCGGTTCGGAGCTGATATTTGGCTCTACACCGCCAATGAATGGATTGCGCGCAACGCCGCCGGCGATTACGTGCCGCGCGAGAAGCGCACCATCCTGGCGGACCCCACCATCGTATCCGATTTTACTCCCTATCTGGACCGTGCCTGCAAGATCGTGGGGTCCAGCAAGGATTTCGACCGGCTCGCGGAGTGTGAGACGGTGACACGCAAAGCGCTCGGCGGCGGCGCCTCGGTTGCCCGCTCGCAATCATACTACCTCGATGTCACCCCGCCGAATGTGAACAAAGGGACTTTTCTTGAGGCGCTCTCAAGCCGACTCGGAATCGCTCCCGACGCGATCGCGGTCCTGGGCGATATGCAGAACGATCTGGCCATGTTCTGCAAAGCCGGGCTGGCGATTGCCATGGGAAACGCCAGCGATGAGGTGAAACAAAAGGCGCAGCACGTCACGACGTCAAATGCCGAAGACGGATTTGCGCATGCAGTTACACGCTGCATCCTGCAGGATCAGAGCTAGTCTTTACTCGTGCTCGTCATCGCGATTGATGCAATCAGGCCTAACGCGGCGTTACAAGTCGACGTCCGCTCATTAATCATTTCGAGAACGTCCTTTGCTAGTTTCGAGTTTTTGGGGAAATCGCATGGCGCATGCTTCGGAACCATCATTGCACAGCCATTCCATTCCAAGCAGCACCGAGACTGCAATTCAAGCGAGAGGCCGTGTTAAGCAGCGAGCCGAGGCCACGCAGAATCGTGGAAGCGTGATGAGACTCAAGAGCTGCGCGGCAACCGGCCGCTGTGGCGCGCAAGCCCGCTTTATCGTGGTCAGAAGGTCCCGTGTTTGCGCAGGGGCGGTCCGAAGATCGGCACGCTGACAAACATCGTGGGCACCCAGCCAAGAAAGCTTGATTGAGATGAACTTTGCGCCCTGTTCCCGCGGGGCATGGCATATCCGCTGAACATGATCGGACTCCCGGTCAGCTGTTTGATTGGAAGAAATACGTAAGGCGGCACGCCGCCGCGTACCATTAAATTGCCTGTTCAAAACTAAATTCCATTTCAGCTTATTGCTGCTTTCCGTTCGTCCCCGCGAAAACGGGCACCCAGGCTTTCTCAGTACCCGTTTGCCGGGCAATAAGCGGCGGCGCGGTTACGCGCGGACCCGCGATCTCCGCCACGCATCCGGGACGGCCCGATATGCTGAAGCGGAAGCCGTGCAGCTTGACGATGGCGTTGACCAGACTCAGCCCGAGGCCAACACCGGGCGCGCACCGGCTCTTGTCGGCGCGGTAAAAACGCCGCCCAACCAGCTCGCGCTCGCCTTCGCAAATGCCCGGCCCGCTATCCGTAATCCGGATCACGGCCTCATCTGCCCGGCGCAGCAGGGCGACTTCGACGCGGCCGCCATGCGGCGTGAATTTCACCGCGTTATCGACGAGGTTCGTAATGGCCTCGAACAACAGATCGCGGTCGCCGTGCACGGCAAGCGCTTCCTTCGCTTCCGCCACGAAGGCAACCCGCTTGTCCTCGGCAATCGGCTCATAGAGCTCGCCGATCTCATGCACCAACTCCCGGAGGTCGATGGTGCGAAATCCGTCAACGCGCCGGCTGTGCTCGATCTCTGCAATGCGCAGGAGCGCAGTAATGATGGTCAATGACTGGTCGACGCCGCTGATCGCCTGATCGGCGGCCGCGCGGAGGTCCTCCAGGGTGCGCGCATTCTGGCGCGCGCGCTCGAGCCCGACGCGCACGCGCGTAAGCGGGGTGCGCAGATCATGCGCGATATCGTCACCCACCCCGGCCAGGCGCCCTACGAGAGCCTCGATCTCGTCCAGCATGCCATTGACGAGGATCGCGAGCTTGTCGAACGGATCCTGCGCGCCGTGCGTCGGCAGCCGCTCGCGCAGCTCGCCGGCAACGATGCGCTGGATCTTCGTGTTGACCTCTTTTACCCGCCGTTGTGCGCGAAAGCTTAAAAACACGCCGGTGGCGAGGCCGAGGCACAGGGTGGGGATCAGTCCGAGCGCGAGAGCGCGCTCCACGCTGCGCACGATCCAGGTGATCTCGTAATCGTTACGGCCAACCAGCACCGTCCCGCCGCCCGGCAGCCGCCGCGTTATGGCGCGCACGCTGCGGCTTTCCCTTGTACCGCCGACGGTCACGAGCGAGACAAGCTGGGGGCCGGTGCCAAATCTGAGCCCCGGCGGCATGCTGTCGATATTCCCGGCAATGCGCGCGCCATCGGCAGCAAACAAACCGGCAAACTTCACATTGCGCGGATCGACGCGCAGGTACTCATCGACCCTTTCGATGCGCTGCTGCATGGTTTGCTTGCCAACGATGTCCTCGGCGATGCCGGTGTTCAAGGCATCCACATCGACGGACATGTACGCATATGCCTGCGCCAGCACGAACGCGAACATCAGAAGCACGCAGGCGGTGAACGCGCCCGATACGACGAGCGTCCAGCGGAACGTGGTGGTGCGGACGAATTCAGGCAGGCGCACGCAGAATGAACCCTTCGCCGCGAACATTGTGGATCATCGGCTGCTCGTCAGGCGGGTCGACCTTGCGGCGCAGCCGGCCCATATGCACGTCGACGAGGTTGCTCTGCGGCACGAACTTGTAGTTCCAGACTTCCTCGAACAGCATTGCGCGCGTCAGCAACTGGTCCTTGCGGCGCATCATGTATTCGAGCAGGCGAAACTCCCGCGGCAGCAGCTCGATCTCGCGCTCGCCGCGTTTCGCCGTGCGCGAGAGGAGATCCAGCTCGAGCGGCCCGACACGCAGTGCCGTGTCACGGTTTTCCGCCGGCCGCCGCAGCAGGGCTTCGATCCGTGCCACCAGCTCGACGATTGCGAACGGTTTGGTCAAATAATCGTCACCGCCGGCGCGCAACCCACGCACGCGGTCGTCGACTGCGCCCAGCGCGCTGAGCACCAGGACCGGCGTTCGGATGTGGTCGCCTCGCACGGCTTCGATGATGGTGAGCCCGTCCATGCCGGGAAGGAGCCGGTCGACGACCATCACATCGGCATTGCCGGCGCGTGCCTTGTCGAGTCCCTCGATGCCGGTTGGCGCCCAGTCGACCTCGAATCCGCGCTCGGTGAGCTCGGCCATGATCTCGTTGGCCGTCTCGCCATCGTCTTCGATCAGGAGCAGCTTTGGCATCGCAGCATGTTCCGCACGTCCATCCGCTCCGGGGTGACGTTCGGGCAGTATAGACGTTTCGTGCCCCATGCGCTCCGACACCAACACCGCCATGGGTCACCTCCATCAACCTGAGAACCCGTCGGCACAACCCTGCTGCCTTGCCTAAAATTAGGTCGAGCACACGCACCCGGCCATTAAATTGTGTTTTAGTGACAGGTCTCTGCGGCGCTCCGTACGAGATTGGTCGAGTAAAATCTGAAAATCGGGACGATGCATATGGACGGCTTGGAACCAGGCAAATCAGTTGTGTTCGTACGGGCATTTCCTGCGCTCCTGAGCTTTGTCGCAGGTTACGTGGATAGCTGCACGTATCTCGCCCTATTCGGCGCATTCGTGGCGCAACTGACCGGAAGCTTCGTGCTCGGCGGAGTTCAATTCGTCAGCGCGGAGCCCGGCGTCGTGGTCAAGCAACTCGCAATCCCCTGCTTCTTTGTGGCCGGGGCCGCCACAACGGCGCTCGTGCATTTTTTGCGAGAACGGCCGAAGATCGCCTTGGCCTGCAGCCTGGGAGCCGAGTTTCTCCTGCTCGTTGCCTTTCTCGCATGCCTCGCGGGCATGCCGTTCCGCGGTCCTGACCAATCTCGAGCGGTCCTCGCGCTGCTTGTCGGCATAGCGGCCATGGGTGTGCAAAGCGCGCTGGTGCGTTTGCTGATGCGTGGTGTTCCGTCGACGAATGTGATGACCACGAACACCACCATGCTGTCCATCGCCCCAACCCAGACGCTGCTTGGATGGATCGATTCGCGCAAAGGCGAACCGGGAGAGGCGCCGGCCTACCCCGGCGCGCGGCAGGAGGTAATGGGGCTGCTGCCGGTCGTGCTCGGGTTCGTAACGGGTACCGTATGCGGCGCTCTCGCATATGTGAATGCAGGGGTGTTTTGCCTGGTTGCGGCCATTCTGCCGGTGGGAATCCTGGCGCTCTGCGCAATGCGCCGCTGATCATCCGCTCCCTAAACCGGAATTTAGTTTTCTCAACAGGTATTTAATGGCCTATTGCGCGGTGCCGGCTATTTTACGGGCGAGCCGCATGGCTGTCCGCGGAACGGAACGTCTGACTGACGCCAAATGCCGGCCGCAAGGAGCAGGGAAATGTTCGTGTTTCCGATCTTTTATTTAACCGTGTACATCCCGCTATTTACGGCGATTGCGTCGTTTGTCGGCGATCGCCTCGTGCGCTCGTTGCGACAGATGGTGCCCGCGATAGTGCCGCGGCAAAGGTTTGTACGGCCATGAAATCATCTCGATGCCCCATAGCTCCGAAGAGCGCGCCCCTGCCCGCGACCGTCACGGCGAAGGAGGCCGCGCGAACGGCGGCAATTGACAAATTTGATGCGAATG
>DATCJI010000505.1:0-18947 GCA_036562835.1 Xanthobacteraceae bacterium
CCTGGAGCTCGCGCGGCAGTGCTCGCAATCTCGCGGCTGAACGCGCGCGAAAAACGCGCCTCGTCAATTGCAGTGTGGCGGACGTGGCTGTTGAAGTCGCAATAGGGGCACTTAGAAAGACAGAATGGCCAATGGACATAAACTCCGAACGAGCTGCCGTGGGCCTCCTCACGGTTTTGCAAGGCATGCCTCCGCAAGCTTCAGAAATGCGCGGGCGCGATGGGAAAGACCTGCCCCCTTCGCCGGCAGACCGTGTTTTTCCGCACTCGGCATCTCGCCAAAGGTGCGCCTGTGACCGTCAGGAAGAAACATCGGATCATAGCCAAATCCTTTATCGCCTCGCGGGGGCCACACCAAGCGACCCTCCACGTTCGCTTCGAATTCGTCGAGATGCCCGTCCGGCCACGCAAGGCAGAGCGCGCACGCAAAATGTGCCCCACGTTGCTCCGGCTCAACTGCGCCGAGATGACGTAATTTGTCTTCGACGATCTGCATGGCGCGGCCGAAATCCTTGTCCTTTCCTGCCCATCGTGCCGAGTAAATCCCCGGTTCGCCCCCGAGCGCGTCAACGCTCAACCCGGAATCGTCCGCGATGGCCGGCATGCCGGATGCGGTCGCTGCCGCGACAGCTTTAAGTCGCGCGTTGGCGCGGAACGTCGCGCCTGTCTCCTCCGGTTCTCCCAGGCCAAGCTCGCCCGCAGAAACTGCAGCAATTCGATACGGCTCCAGCAGCTCGGCGAGCTCTCGTAATTTGCCCCGGTTGTGCGTTGCCACCACAATTCGTCCAGTGAGCAGACGGGGAGCATGGCGCGCATCCTGCCCGGAATGTGTGGTCAGCTCGGATGGATTCACATCACCGCCATCTTCTGCAAGTCGACGAGCTTCATGAGCCCTCGCTTGGCGAGCGCGAGCAGATCCAGGAACTGCTGCTCGGTAAACGGAATCTTCTCTGCGGTGCCTTGCACTTCAACGAGGTGGCCATTTCCGGTCATCACGAAATTGGCGTCAGTTTCCGCCCCCGAATCCTCCGCATAGTCGAGGTCGAGCACGGGCGTTCCGTCGCAGATGCCGCAGGAAATCGCCGCTACATGATCGCGCAACGGCTCTCCTCGGGTCATGTCGCGCGACTTCATCCACGCGATGCAATCGTGCAGCGCCACCCAGGCACCCGTGATTGCGGCAGTGCGTGTTCCGCCATCCGCCTGGATGACGTCGCAGTCGATCGTAATCTGGCGCTCACCGAGGCTTGGCAGATCGAGCACCGCCCGCAGACTGCGGCCGATGAGGCGCTGGATTTCGACGGTTCGTCCAGTTTGCTTGCCTGTCGAGGCCTCGCGCCGAGTGCGTTCGGACGTTGCGCGCGGCAGCATGCCGTATTCGGCGGTCACCCAGCCGCGAGCCTGTCCCTTGAGCCACGGCGGCAGGCGCTCTTCAAGCGAGGCGGTAACCAGCACGTGCGTGTCGCCGAACTTAACGAAGCACGATCCTTCGGCGTATTTCACCACGCCGCGCTCGAGCGAGACGGCACGCAGCTCGTCGGGCTGTCGGCGGCTTGGCCGCATGCGCATTCTCCGGCCGGCTTGGGGCTATGGGCGCATGCTTTTAAGTGGGACGGCAAAACCCAACAAGGGTGAGGGACGATTACTCCGGCTCGATACCGGCGTGCTTGATCATGCGGGTCCATTTCGCAAGCTGCGCCTTGACGAAATCGCCCAGTTCTTCGGGAGTGCTGGAAAATGCCTCAAACCCGGCGGATGCCAGTCGCGCCTTCGTTTCCGGGCTATCGATGATCCGGCGCAATTCCGTATTCAGCAAGGCGATCGTGGCAGGCGGCGTGCCTGCTGGGGCAACAACGCCCGCCCATGAATCCATTTCGAAGTCGGTAATTCCGGCTTCGTGCAAGGTGGGCACGTCAGGAAGGAACGCGCTGCGCTGCAGTCGCGTCACGCCCAGAGCGCGCAATGTTCCCTCCCGCACGTGCGGCAGAGTAGGCGTCAAATCGCTGACGATGATCGGCACCCGCCCTGCGAGCACGTCATTGAGCGCCTGCGGCACCGTCTTGTAAGGCACATGCAGGATATCGATGCCGGCGCGGTGCTTCAGCGTGGCGCCGGCGACAATGCCCGAGGTGTTGCCGCTTGCAAACGATAGCTTGCCGGGATTTGCCTTCGCGTACGCAATCAGCTCCTGGATCGAAGTGAGATTCATGTCCCGGTGCACCGCCACGATAAATGTGTAGCTTCCTACCCTGCAGACGGGGACAAAGTCGTTGATCGGATCGTAGCCGAGTGTTTTGTTGAGCATGGGTGCGGCCGAGAGCGGGCTGTTCGTGCCCATCAAGAGCGTGTGTCCGTCGGGCACAGAGCGGGCCACCTGCATGGCCGCAATGGCGCCATTAGCGCCCGGCTTGTCCTCGACCACGATGCTTTGTTTCAGTGCGCTGCCGAGCGGCTCGGCGATGACCCGCGTGACCACATCAGTCCCGCTGCCAGCCCCGAACGGGACCAAGATGGTGACCGGCTTGCTCGGAAATTCGGCTTTCGCGCCAGTCCAGCTCGTTAGAGACAGGAGGAGAGTGAAAACGGGCGCGATCCAGGATTGCATGAGCGCTTTTCTCCGTTATGCGGGGTATGGCGGCGCAAGCCTTGCACTTCCAATCCTGAATGGACAATTTTGCCGCGAAAAAGGAGACGGTTAATTGTCCCAGGACGTTCCCATTGGCGCAACTCAGGTGAGCGTCGCGCAGCTCAACGAGCGCTCACGGGACATTTTCCGCCACATCGTCGAGAGCTACCTGGCCACCGGCGAGCCGGTTGGTTCGCGCAATATTTCACGTCTGATCACCACCCCGCTCTCGCCGGCGTCCGTTCGCAATGTGATGTCGGATCTTGAGCAGCTGGGGCTCGTCTACGCGCCGCACACATCGGCAGGGCGGCTTCCCACCGAGCTGGGACTGCGTTTCTTTGTCGACGCGCTGATGGAGATCGGCGATCTCGGCGAATCCGAGCGGCGCGAAATGGAGGCGAAGGTCGCCGCCGCCGGCAGGTCCATGGAGGCCGTTCTGAACGAGGCCTCCGGCATGCTTTCGGGATTGACGCGCACCGCGGGCGTGGTGATGGTCGCCAAATCCAACGTGAACACGAATGTGCGCCTGAAACATATCGAGTTCGTGCGCCTCGATCTCGACCGCGCGCTGGTCGTCCTGGTTTCCGAGGACGGACAGGTCGAGAACAGGATCATTGCGGTTCCTGTAGGGCTGCCGGCCTCCTCGTTCACTGAGGCTTCGAACTTCCTCAACACGCATGTGCGTGGGCACACATTGGACGAAGCGAAGGCGGCGCTCGAGAAAGCGCTTGCCGCCGGAGAGGCGGAACTCGATCAACTCACGAAGAAAATCGTCGCCGCCGGCCTTGCAAGCTGGTCGGGCGGGGAAAACGAGGACCGCAAGCTTATTGTGCGCGGCACGGCGCACCTGCTTGAGGATCTCAAGGCTGCGGAGGATTTGGAGCGAGTGCGGCTGCTGTTTGACGATCTCGAAACAAAACGCGGGGTGGTGGATCTGCTCGGGCGCGCCGAAATTGCCGAGGGCGCGTGCATATTCATCGGCTCGGAGAACAAGCTGTTCTCGCTTTCCGGCTCCTCAACCATCGCTGCTCCGTATCGCGACGCGGCCGGTCGCATCATCGGCGTGATTGGCGTTATCGGGCCCACACGGCTGAACTACGCGCGCGTGATTCCCATGGTCGATTACACCGCAAAAATGGTCAGCCGCCTAATTGCCCCCTAGCACTGAACAACCCGCCGACATTGTTAGTTGTAAGAGAGCGCAGCTGGGGTGCGTTGCCCGCAACAAGCTTTGGCCGCCTTGATTTTTCAGCGGCGAGCGCTGATATGCCGGTTGAAATCAGGGATAACGAAATGGCCGAAACACAATCGGATACGCAGGACACGCGCGCGGCAACGGAGCCCGTCGGCGCTGAACAGGCCCCTGCTGTTCAGGCCGCGGCGCCTGATGCGGAGGCGCTTGCGCGTGAAGTTGCCGATTACAAGGACAAGGTCTTGCGCACGCTTGCCGACATGGAAAATCTGCGCAGCCGCACGGCGCGGGAGATCATGAATGCACGCGTCTACAGTATTTCGTCATTTGCCGGCGATATTCTCGCCGTCGCCGACAACATGGATCGCGCGCTGCGGGCGCTCGATGCCGAGTTGCGCGAGAAATCCGATGCCGCAGTGAAGGCATTGCTCGACGGGGTCGAGCTCACCGAGCGCGAGCTGCACAAGGCGCTGGAAAAGCATGGTGTGAAAAAATTCGAGCCCATGGGTGAGAAGTTCGATCCGCATCGCCATCAGGCGATGTTTGAGGTGCCGGACCCCTCGCTTCCTGCCGGCACCGTCGCGCGCGTCGAGCAGCCCGGCTACATGATCGGGGAACGGGTGCTCCGGCCGGCGCTGGTTGCTGTTGCCAAGGGTGGGCCAAAGCCGGAAACGCCCGCCAACGACAATGCCGGAACGCCGGACCAGAATCTTCAACAAACAGATCCGCAGCGCTCGGCCTGATCTCGCCTCGGAGTGAACGGCGCGCGTCTCCTCCACGAATCCGTGCTACACACTGCCATGCTGCGGAGCACGCACCGATTTCTCACTACCCATACCGGCAGCCTGCCACGGCCCGACGACCTCGTGCGCATGATGTTTGCCAAAGAGGAAGGCGTGCCGGTCGATGCAGACGCGCTCGCCGCCCGCATTCGCTCGGCCGTGAGCGAAGTAGCGAGCAGGCAGCTCGCCGCGGGAGTCGACATTGTCAACGACGGCGAGATGTCGAAGCCCAGCTACGCAACCTACGTCAAAGATCGCCTTGCCGGGTTCGGCGGTAGCGGAAACACTTTCGTCTATCAGGATCTGGCGGATTTCCCCGCCCTCGCCAAACGCGTTTTTGGCGACCCCGGCCGGTCGCGCCGGAAGACGCCTGCATGCAATGCACCGATTGCGGTCCGCGATCCGGACGCCGCACAGCGCGACGTGAATGACCTCAGGGCCGCGCTCATGAGCGCGACACCCGTCACCGCTTTCCTGAGCTCCGCTTCCCCAGGCGTCATCTCGCTGTTTTTTCGCAACGAGCACTATGCCAATCAGGAAGCGTACTTGTTCGCCATCGCGGACGCGATGCGCCATGAATACGAGACCATCGCGCGCAACGGAGTCATTCTGCAGGTCGATTGCCCCGATCTCGCCATGGGCCGGCACATCCAGTACGCGGACTTGAGCCTCGCAGACTTTCGCAAGCGCGCGGCCATGCATGTTGAGGCGCTCAACCATGCGCTGGCGAATGTCCCGCCCGAGCAGGCGCGCATGCATGTGTGCTGGGGCAATTATGAAGGTCCGCACCACCACGATGTGGCGCTTTCCGACATCATTGACATCGTCCTTTCGGCGCGCCCGAGTGCCATCTCATTCGAGGCCGCAAACCCACGCCATGCGCACGAATGGACGCTGTTCGAGCGCGTCAAGCTGCCCGACGGCAAGGTTCTCATTCCCGGCGTGATCGAGTCTAAATCGAATTTCATCGAGCATCCGGAGCTCGTGGCGCAGCGCCTCGCGCGGTACGCCAAGCTCGTTGGGCGCGAGAACGTCATCGCGGGCAGCGATTGCGGGTACGGCACCTGGGTTGGGCAATCGGCAGTCGATCGGGATGTAGTCTGGGCCAAGCTCGCGGCTATGGCCGAAGGGGCGCGGATAGCGAGCCGGGAATTCTGGAGCTGAAGGGTTACCGGGGCTCGATGCCGTCGCGCACGGCGCGAAACCGCGGATACGCGTCGAGCCAGGTCTCGGCACGGGACACGCCAATGATCTGCAGATAGGCCCCGCCGCCGAAGCGCAGCCACTGCACCAGGCTCAATGCGAGGATTCCCGAGGAATCGCGACCCTGGGCCATGATCTGGTGCCCTGGATGGCCGACAATGCGCAAGGACTCTGCACTCGTAATGCGCACGTCGCGCACGTTGGGGACAGCCGCAAACACGTCGCGTGCGAAGGTCTCGCGCTGGGAGGACTGGTCCGGTCCGCCGGGCGCGACGTTAATGAAAATCTGCGCGGGTTGAGAGACTGGCGGGGTGTCCGTCAGCACCACAGCACGCCCTGGGACAATGCCTTCAACATGGAATCCAGCGAGATCGCCCAACTTGAATGGGAGCAGCTCGAGCTGTTCATCCACCGGTACGCTTGTGCGGATCGCCAACGTCTCGAGCGCGGCGCGGATGGCTGTGTCCGGATACTGATTTCTTACGGTCTCCGGCACCTGTACGGTGACAAGCGCCGTCATGCCCGGGGAAGCCCCTACCAGCACCCATTTGCGGATCTTGACGTTCTCGATCTCCTGGCGGCCAACAACCAGGAAGGCCTTGCCCGTCGAGAGTGACAGCGCCTCCCGCTTCTCGATCATCAATCCTTGGCGTTTTAGCGTGCCGGCAGTCATGGATCCGTCGAGAGCCGCGAAGGCCTCGGCAGGGAGAGAGACCAATGCGATTGCCGCATTCGTCGTCGGATCTTCGAAGCCAAAGAAATTCCGGCTGGTGACCATGCCGGAGGGCGGCACGAGGCCGATGCGGGAGCCCGGTGGATAGGACACGTCGGCTGCCCGCACAGGCAGGGCAGCCAACGCGAGCATCAAAACGAACGACGTAAGAACCGACGTGAGACGCGGAAAGGCCATGCCTCACTCTAGCCGGAAGATACGGCGCAAAATACGGCAGACTGGGGAGCAGCCGCCCATCGCGCGCACCGACGCCGGCCGACATGCCTCATAATGCTTGCGAATCCGGGATTGCACGACTTGCGGCTGGAACCGGCCCTCCTATATGGAGCGCAGACGCCGCAGGGGGCGGCATCGATTTGAAAAGGGGTCGGCAGCACGGACGCGTGACATGCGACAGGGTGCCGAAACGGACCCGGCCGGCCTGCTGTAGAGAGAGGAAGTAACATATGGGCAAGGTCATTGGCATCGACCTCGGCACAACGAATTCGTGCGTCGCGGTTATGGAAGGCAAGACGCCGAAGGTCATCGAGAACGCCGAAGGTATGCGCACCACGCCTTCGATCGTTGCATTCACGGACGACGGAGAGCGGCTCGTAGGGCAACCGGCCAAACGCCAGGCAGTCACCAATCCCGAGCGCACCATCTTTGCGGTCAAGCGCCTCATCGGCCGGCGCTACGACGATCCGATGGTGGAGAAGGACAAGAAGCTTGTCCCTTATAAGATCGTGCGCGCATCAAACGGCGATGCATGGGTGGAGATCGAGGGCAAGAGCTACTCGCCTTCGCAGATCTCGGCCTTCGTGCTGCAGAAAATGAAAGAGACGGCCGAGGCCTATCTGGGCCAGAAGGTCGAGCAGGCTGTCATCACCGTTCCGGCTTATTTCAACGACGCGCAACGCCAGGCCACCAAGGATGCCGGCAAGATTTCCGGTCTCGAAGTGCTGCGCATCATCAACGAGCCGACGGCCGCAGCGCTCGCGTATGGGCTCGACAAGCAGAAAACGGGCACCATCGCCGTGTATGACCTCGGCGGCGGCACCTTTGACATTTCCATTCTGGAGATCGGCGACGGCGTATTCGAGGTGAAGTCGACGAACGGCGACACGTTCCTCGGCGGCGAGGACTTCGACATGCGCCTCGTGAACTATCTCGCAGACGAATTTCAGAAAGAGCAAGGCATCGATCTGCGCCGGGATAAGTTGGCGCTGCAGCGGCTCAAGGAAGCGGCCGAGAAGGCAAAGATCGAGCTGTCGTCGACGACGCAGACCGAGATCAACCTGCCGTTCATCACGGCCGATGCATCGGGCCCGAAGCATCAGACCATGAAGCTGACCCGCGCGAAGTTCGAGGCGCTGGTCGACGATCTCGTGCAGAAGACTGTCGAGCCGTGCCGCAAGGCGCTCAAGGACGCGGGGCTGTCTGCCGCCGAGATCAACGAAGTGGTCCTGGTCGGCGGCATGACCCGCATGCCCCGGGTGCAGGAGGTCGTCAAACAGTTATTCGGCAAGGAGCCGCACAAGGGAGTGAATCCCGACGAGGTGGTGGCTGTGGGTGCCGCAATCCAGGCGGGCGTCCTCCAGGGCGACGTCAAGGATGTGCTGCTGCTCGACGTGACGCCGCTCTCGCTCGGCATCGAGACACTCGGTGGTGTGTTCACGCGCCTGATCGATCGCAACACGACCATCCCGACAAAAAAGAGCCAGGTCTTCTCTACTGCCGAGGACAACCAGAGCGCGGTCACCATCCGGGTGTTCCAGGGCGAGCGCGAGATGGCCGCGGACAACAAGCTGCTCGGCCAATTCGATCTCGTCGGCATGCCGCCCGCCCCTCGCGGCGTGCCGCAGATCGAGGTGACCTTCGACATCGACGCGAACGGCATCGTCAATGTGCACGCCAAAGACAAGGGCACCGGCAAGGAGCAGCAGATCCGCATCCAGGCGTCCGGTGGACTGAGCGAGGCCGACATTCAGCGCATGGTGAAGGATGCGGAGGCGCACGCCGAAGACGACAAGAAGCGTCGCGCCCAGGTCGAGGCAAAGAACCAGGCAGAGGCGTTGATCCACTCAACCGAGCGCACCCTCAGCGAGCATGGCTCGAAGGTTGGCGACAGCGAGCGCCGCGCTATCGAGAATGGCATCGCGGACTTGAAGGAGGCTCTCAAGGGCGACGACGCCGCTGCGATCACCGCCAAGACCAATGCGCTGATGCAAGCCTCAATGAAACTCGGTGAGGCGATGTACAAGCAGACGCAGGAAGCCGGGGCGAGTGGCCCTGGTCCAGACGCGGGTGCCGGTGGCGGCGGAGCGGCCGGCGGCAAAGAGGATGTCGTCGACGCGGAATTCACCGAGGTTGACGACGACAAGAAGAACAAGAAATCGGCCTAACGAACAGGCGCGGTCGCGATGCCTGCCTGTGCGCCCAATCAACACCCCCGGGGTCTGTCCGGGGGTGCATTTTTTCAAGGAATGAGCAGATAGTATACGGGGCGATTCTGTGACTGAAACGCTGGGCTCGGACGCGCGAATGGCAAAGCGCTGCTACTATGACGTTCTCGAGGTCGGGCGGAACGCCTCGGACGCGGATTTAAAGACGGCGTTTCGCAAGCTCGCGATGAAATGGCACCCGGACCGCAACCCCGGGGACAAGAACAGCGATTCGCGTTTCAAGGAGATCAACGAGGCCTATGAGATCCTCAAGGATCCGGACCGCCGCGCCGCCTACGACCGGTACGGCCATGCCGCCTTCGAGCATGGCGGCCCAGGCGGGTTCAGCGGGTTCGGCAGCGACTTCGGCTCGGCGTTTTCCGATCTGTTCGAAGGCATCTTCGGCATGGGAGGAGGGCGGGGCCGCTCGGGGCGCGAGCGCGGGGCCGATCTGCGCTACAACATGGAGATCAGCCTCGAGGAGGCCTATTCGGGAAAGAGTGCGCAAGTGCGCATTCCGACCTCGGTCACCTGTGAGGCCTGCTCGGGAACTGGCGCGAAGGCGGGCACCCGGCCGAAGACGTGCGCGACCTGCGCCGGACAGGGCCGCATTCGCCACGCTCAGGGTTTTTTCACGCTGGAGCGCACATGTCCCAGCTGTCACGGCCGCGGCCAGGTGATCGACAGTCCCTGTCCTTCATGCTCGGGCTCCGGGCGCGTCACCCGTGAGCGCACGCTTTCCGTCAGCATCCCGGCAGGCGTCGAGGACGGCACGCGTATCCGCCTTGCGGGAGAAGGCGAGGCAGGCACCCGCGCCGGTCCGGCGGGAGACCTCTACATTTTCCTGTCGCTCACGCCGCATCCCTTTTTCCAGCGTGAGGGCGCCGATCTGCATTGCCGCGTGCCAATCTCAATGGTCACTGCGGCGCTCGGGGGCGAGCTGGAAGTGCCCACGGTAGATGGCAACAAGACGCGGGTGAAAGTGCCGGAGGGCACGCAATCGGGCCGCCGCTTCCGCATTCATGGCAAGGGCATGCCGGTGCTGCGCGCGAAACAAATGGGCGACATGTACGTTCAGGTGCTGGTCGAGACACCGCAAAAGCTCACCAAACGCCAGCGCGAGCTTCTGGGCGAGTTTGAGCGGCTCTCATCGAAGGAGACGCAGCCGGAAGCCGCCGGATTCTTCGGCAAGGTCAAGGAATTCCTCGGCCGCTCTGGCACCGTTTAGGCGGCCATGCCTTGACGCTTCCCGCCCGCCGCTTTACCGGTTAATGGGGCCGATCCGGCCGCAGTACGCGTGATTTTTTGGTCAGAGATGCCGCACCCCGCTTTGCAGCTTCTGGAAAGAAAATTCGAAAGGCAGAAGCGCATTTTCGAGTTCAAACGGGACGCTTTCGAGAAACGGCTGGAAGAGCATATGCAGCGCCTGGAGGCGCGCAAGGACGACTTTGAACGCAGGATCGAGCGCCATCTCGAGGAAAAAAAGCAGAAGATCGGACAAAGCCTCGAATCGCAAAAGAAAAAATTCGAAACGCGCTTACGCAGCTTTGAGAAGAAAAACGGAATCAGGCTGGACGACGAGGTGCGCTTCATACGCACCTGGCTGGGAAAGCCGCTCTCGACCGGTGCGGTGACGCCGTCGGGCCGCGCGCTTGCGCGGGTTATGGCTGCCTATGTGGACCCGAGGACCCGCGGGCCGGTGGTCGAGCTGGGCGCCGGCACGGGGGCAGTGACACAGGCCCTTGTCGATCGGGGGGTAGATCCCGCCCGGCTCGTTCTCGTCGAATCCGATGCAACCTTCTGCCGCATGCTGCAGGCGCGCTATCCCTCGGCGCGCGTAGTGCACGGCGACGCCTATGGCCTGCGGCGTATTCTCGGCACGCTGCTCACCGAGCCCGCTGTCGCGGTGGTCTCCGGTCTTCCGCTTTTCACCAAACCTCTGCGCATAAGGTTGCGCTTGCTGTTCGAGGCTTTTGGAGTGATGGCACCGGCCGCACCCTTCGTGCAGTTCACCTATAATGCGGTTGCGCCCATCCCGCGGCGGCTCGAGCGGGTACGTGTCGAGGCATCCGAGCGGGTGTGGAGGAATATCCCGCCGGCTCGCGTCTGGGTGTATCGACGCGATTGAAGATCCTCGTCATTCCCGGCTCGGTGCGGGCAAAATCGTACAACGTCCGCTTGGCGGCGCTGGCGGCGAAGGAGCTGACGCTCGCAGATGCCGAGGTGACGCGCATCTCGCTCGGGGATTACCCGCTTCCGCTCTATGATGCGGATCTCGCGCACGAGTCCGGGCCGCCGGAGAACGCGCTGCGCCTGAAGCGCTTGATGTCGGCGCACCAGGGCGTATTCATCACGAGTCCCGAATACAACGCGTCGATCACGCCGATCCTCAAGAATGCGATCGACTGGATCTCGGCCGCGCGCGAGCATGGCGAACCTGCGTTGGCGGCGTACCAAAACCGGGTTTTCGCGATGGCCGGTGCCTCGCCGGGGCGCTCGGGCGCGCGGCAGTCGCTGCTCGCGCTCCGTCAGATCCTTGCGGTCGGCTGCCGCGCGCTGGTCATCGCTGATCAGGTCAGCGTGCCCCATGCCGAGCACGCTTTCGACGATAGGGACGAGCTGCGGGATACCCGCGCGGCAGGTGAGCTCAAGACGCTCGTGCGCAAGCTCGTCGAGACCGCGCGGCTTGTCGCCGGAAAGTAGCGGACGCTGCAATGAACGGAACCGGCGGAGGAGAAAGTGTGAAGCTGAGAGGGCGCGAACGTCTCATCGTGGCGCTGGATTTCCCGTCCGTTGCCGAGGCCGAGCATCTCGTAGTGAGTCTCGGTGACTCGGTCACTTTTTACAAAGTTGGGTATCAACTCGCGTTCGCAGGCGGCATCGACTTTGCGCGCGCGCTTGCGGGCGCTGGCAAGCGCATCTTTCTCGATCTGAAGCTGCATGACATCGGCAATACGGTCGCCAAAGGCGTGGAGAGCGTGGCCCGCCTGGGCGCGGCGTTCCTCAGCGTGCATGCCTATCCGCAAACCATGCATGCGGCAGTGGACGCATGCGCCGGAACGGATCTGCGGCTCTTGGCAATCACCGTGCTTACTTCGTACAGCGACGCCGATCTTGCGGCCGCCGGTTACGACTTTACTGTGGCGGAGCTTGCGCGCGAGCGCGCCGAGCAGGCCCGAGATATCGGGCTGCACGGGCTCGTTTGTTCCGGACACGAGGTTTCAGTGCTGCGTCCCATCGCCGGCGGCAGCATGGTGCTGGTTACTCCGGGCATTCGCCCCGCCGGCGCAGATGCGGGAGACCAGAAACGGGTCATGACTCCCGGCGCCGCGATTTCCGCCGGGGCCGACTATCTTGTCGTGGGACGTCCAATAACTGCCGCAGCGGATCCGAACGCGGCGGCAGAGGCGGTCATTGCGGATATTGCGGCAGCCCTGGGCGAGACAAGCGTTTAGGAAAAGGGAGGCGGAGACGCATGCCAAAAGGATATTGGATTGCCAACGTCGACATTACCAAGCCCGACGAATACAAGGCCTACGTCGCAGCAAACGCGGAGCCTCTTCGCAAGTACGGCGCAAAGTTCCTGGTGCGCGGAGGGAAGTCCGAATGCATGGAGGGCAAGTTCCGCTCCCGCCTCGTTGTCATCGAGTTTTCCGATTATGCGACGGCACTCGCCTGCTATCGTTCGCCCGAATACGAAAAGGCGCTGCGCCTGCGCGTCGGTAAGAGCGAGGCCGATCTTATTATCGTCGAAGGCTACGACGGCCCGCAACCGTAGTCTTGTTCACACCACTTTCTTGATAGACGTCGCGAGCAATAGGCCAGCGTATGAAGGCTATTTTTTCGCATCACCTCGAGAACGAGCTTAAAGAGTCATTCTTCGGCAGCTCCTCGCGCGGGTTCTTCGTCGATGTGGGCGCCAATGATCCGCAGCGTGCCTCGCAGACCTGGCACCTCGAGCAACTCGGCTGGGACGGCATTCTGATCGAGCCGCAACCCGATTTGGCCGAAGAGCTGCGCCGCAAGCGGCGCGCCAAAGTCTTTGCGGTTGCCTGCTCCTCGCCAGCGAATGCCGGCAAATCTTTGCCTCTACACGTCGCGGGCTCCCCGCACATGACCGGTATTCATGCCTCGTTTGATCCAGATTTTGCGGTGCCGGACATGCAGCGTGCCGGCACTATCGATGTGCCGGTGAAAACGCTCGATCAGATTCTCATCGACGCCAAAGCTCCGGTTCCGATTGATTTTGTCTCAATCGACGTAGAGACCCACGAGATCGAGGTGCTCGAAGGTTTTGACCTTGCGAAATGGAAGCCGCGCCTCATGCTGATTGAGGATCTGGCGCTCGATCTGCGCCTGCATCGATATGTGACGGGAAGAGGCTACAAATGGGTGCGGCGTACGGGGCTGAACGGCTGGTACGTTCCGCCGAATTGTCCAATGCCGGTCAGTTTGTTCGGCCGGCTGCAGTTTTTGCGCAAACATTACCTCGCCACGCCTTTTCGCCGCATGCGCGAGCAATCCCGCCGCTGGCGCAAGAAGATCTGAGACGCGCTCGCGCTTTCCTTGGCAGCATTCGATCGATATACGCGAAGCCGAAAGAAGAGTTCACATGCAGGACATGCGTTTGATCGTAGCCGGTGCCGGCGGCCGCATGGGGCGGACGCTCATTCACGCGATTGCCGCCAGCAAAGGCGTCATTCTGGCGGGCGCGGTGGAAGCGGGGGACTCCGCGGTAATTGGCCGCGATGCGGGCGAACTCGCCGGGCTCGGCAATAATGGCGTGACCGTCGTGCGCGATGTTGCGTCCCTCTTGGCTCAGGCCGACGGTCTTCTCGACTTCACCATACCGGCCGCCACCATGGCGTTGGTCGAGCACACCGCGCGTGCCGGCGCCGTGCACATCATCGGCACCACGGGTCTTTCCTCCGAGCATGAACGGCTGATCGCCAAGGCCGGCCAGCGCGCGGTGATCGTGAAGTCCGGAAATATGAGCATGGGAGTCAATCTTCTCGCGGCTCTCGTCAAACGCGTGGCCGAGACGCTCGACGACGAGTTCGACGTCGAGATCGTCGAAATGCATCACGCCAAGAAGATCGATGCGCCCTCCGGAACTGCGCTGATGCTCGGCCGCGCGGCGGCGGCGGGGCGCGGCATCGAGCTTGAGCGTCACAGCGTGCGTGGACGCGATGGCGAGGTCGGCGCGCGGTGCCGTGGTGACATCGGCTTTGCCTCGCTGCGCGGCGGCTCCGTCGTCGGCGAGCATAGCGCAATTTTTGCGGGTCCCGCGGAGCGCATCGAGCTCACGCATCGGGCGGAGGACCGCATGATCTTCGCGCGCGGAGCCGTGCGCGCGGCGCTGTGGGCGCGCGGCCAAAAGCCCGGCATCTATTCCATGGCCGACGTGCTCGATCTGAATTGAGCGCAATGCAAACGAGTGCCGGGTCAGCAAATCATGTGCTTGTGCTCGTACGGCACGGCGAGAGCGAGTGGAATCTCAAGAATCTCTTCACTGGCTGGAGAGATGTCGATCTCAGCCCGAAAGGCATCGAGGAGGCGCAGTCTGCCGGACAGAAATTGAAGGCGCAGGGCCTGCAGTTCGATCTCGCATTCACTTCTGCCCTGATCCGTGCCCAGCGCACGCTCACGCTCATGCTCGACGAGCTCGGACAAAACGACATTCCGGTATTCAAGGATCAGGCACTCAATGAGCGCGATTACGGCGACCTCGTTGGCCTGAACAAGGATGACGCGCGCGCGAAATGGGGCGCGGAACAGGTGCTGATCTGGCGCCGCTCGTACGATCAGCCTCCGCCGGGTGGCGAGAGCCTCAAGGACACCGCCGCCCGCGTGCTGCCTTACTATTTGCAGGAAATTCTGCCCGCGGCATTGCGCGGCGAGCGCGTGCTTGTCTCGGCGCACGGCAATTCGTTGCGCGCACTCGTCATGGTGCTCGAGCGCCTCTCACCTGCAGAGATTGTGAAGCGGGAGATCGGCACCGGCGTGCCGCTGATGTACTGGCTGAACGCCGACTCGACGGTGGCTCGCAGGCTCGAGCTTAAGTGAAAACCGTTCGCGTTGGCCCGCGCTTGGCCTCGGTGAGCGCGGCAAGCAGCGCGTGGGCGAAGCTTTCCTTTTCCTGCGGGCCGAGGAAGCCGGCGATTGCGAGCCGGCGTCCCTGCGAGACGAGAAACAGCCGCTCGATTCCGAATTCCTCGTGCACCACTTTATCGAGTCGCACCCAAAGCGGATTGAGCGTCCATTCGCGAACCCGGCCTTTGTGACTCACTTGCCGCACGGTGAGCTCGGAAGGCGTTACGGTGACTTGCTCGTAAGCCTTGGCGCGCCGGTAGCTGACCTCAAGCGCCCAATAAAGGAGCAGCACATCGAGGCCGAAAAAGCCGAATACAGGCCAGGCTCCGGCGAGCAGGAAAACCATTCCGCTTGCGAAGCTGATGCCGCCGAGCGTGATCATCAGCCACTTGAAGCCATGCCGGCTGAGCGAGCAGTGCGGTGTGAGCACCGCGGAAAAAATCGCTGCATCGCAGGTGGGCTCGTTGTGGCTCGCCATGGTGCTCATTATACGAAAAGAATGCCGCGCCAGATATCCTCCCGCAAACCGGGCCGCAGGAAAGCGCGGCAGACTTTTGGTCGAGCCAGGGCCGGCAAGGCGGCGCAACTCAAGGCGCCCCCGAAGCGTGCGGCTGCAGACCAGCGCGCGGCCGAAGGCCTCCTGCCGCAGTGGACAACCGCCGAGGTGGAGGAAGCGTTCCGGCGGTTTTCCGCCGCGAATCCCGTTCCCAAGGGAGAGCTCCAGCACATCAACCCTTTTACACTGCTGGTTGCGGTCGTCTTGTCAGCCCAGGCGACTGATGCAGGGGTGAACAAGGCGACCCCTGCTTTGTTTGCCGTTGCGAATACGCCTGCCAAGATGTTGGCCCTCGGCGAAGCGCGCCTGCAGGAATTCATCAAGACCATCGGGCTATTTCGCACCAAGGCGAAGAACCTCATCGCGCTCTCGAAGAAGCTGGTCGAAGAGCATGGCGGAGAAGTACCTAGCGGCCGGGAGGCGCTCGAAGCACTGCCCGGGGTGGGCCGCAAGACCGCAAATGTGGTGCTCAATGTGGCGTTCGGCGAGGCGACGATTGCGGTCGATACGCACATTTTTCGCGTCGCAAACCGCACAGGCCTGGCTCCCGGCAAGACTCCCCTCGAAGTCGAGGTGAAGCTCGAGGAGGTGGTTCCACCGAAATACAAACTGCATGCGCATCACTGGCTCATTTTGCACGGGCGCTACATCTGTGTTGCCCGACGGCCTTTTTGTGAAAAATGCCTGATTACCGATCTTTGCAAATGGCCGGGCAAGACGGCTCAAGCATAAGTGAAGTCGCGTTCGCCTCCCTGGCGTCACGATTGGCCGCATAAGTCAGCAAAAAGGGATTAAAGCCAGTCATGCGGATGCAGTTCTCGTGGAAAACGATCGTGCTCGGGGCGGCAATCGCTCTCGTTGCATTTTTTGCAGCCATGTGGGGGCTTGATGTTTTTGCCGGCCGCTCGGCGCGCCGCCCGGCGCTCACGTCGGTGCCGCCGCTTGCGCCGGTCACCCGCACTTCGGTCGTCGTCGCCCCGGTTGTGATCACGCTTGAGGCCATCCGGCAAGGCCTTGAGGCCAAGACGCCGCGGGAATTTGCCGGCAAGGCCGACATTCCGCCCATCCCGGTGCTCGGCAAGGCGGACTTCGGCTGGTCGGCAAACCGCGGCTCGATTGCCATTGCGGGCGCGCCCGAGAGGCTTGTCCTTTCCGCTCCGTTGGCCGGCTCCTTCCGTGCTTCCGGTGAGTTTGGCGGCGGAGATACGCGCGATCTCGGAAGCGGCATATCCAATCTGATCTCAGGCTTCCTGGGCGGCAATTCCGCTCCACCGCCAACTCAGCAGCGATCGCAGAATATGGAGCAGCAAGCGCAGATCCGTGGGAGCGCCACGGTTACGGCAAGGCCGGAAATCATGGGAGGCTGGAGAATCGATCCTAATCTGACTGCCCAGGTCACGCTCGAGAATGCGTCGCTCTCGCTCATGGGCATGCAGATGAGCATCCCCGATGCGGTGAAGCCCGTAATGGAACGTGCGCTCAACGAGCAGGTTGCGCTCTTGCAATCGCGAATGATCTCGGACCCGTTCATGGAGATCGCAGCGCGGCAGGAATGGGGGCGCATGTGTCGGTCCATCCCGCTCGGTTCGGCTGCACCCGGAATGCCCAATCTGTGGCTCGAAATGCGACCGGTGCGCGCGTTTGCGGCGCAGCCGCGCATTGACCGATCGGTGGTCACGCTCACGCTCGGCATGCAGGCGGAAACCCGCATCGTGCCGAAGGAGACCAAGCCCGATTGTCCGTTTCCATCGCAACTTGATCTTGTGCAACAGGTCGACGATGGCCGCTTTAGTCTTGCCGTCCCAATGGACGTTCCTTTTACGGAGATAAGCCGCACGCTTACGGCTCAGCTCAAGGGCAAGACTTTTCCCGAGGACAAGACAAGCGCGTTCAGCGCGACCGTCAACAGCGTGGAGATTGCGCCTTCCGGAGACCGGCTGCTGATCGAGGTTGGAGTGCGTGCCAATGAGAACAAGAGCTGGTTCGGCTTCGGCGCGAATGCCACCATTTATCTGTGGGGCCGGCCGGCGCTGGACCCCGAACGCCAGGTGCTGCGCCTCGACGACATTGCCCTCGACGTGCAGTCGGAGGCGGTGTTCGGAATGCTCGGGGTCGCGGCACGCGCTGCGGTGCCCTATCTGCAAAAGCTTCTGGCGGAGAATGCTGCAATCGAAATCGCGCCACTCGCAGCCCTTGCACGCAACAGCATTGATGCGGCGGTTACCGAGTTCCAGCAGAGCGGCGATGGAATTCGCGTGGATGCGCGGGTTGAAGGTCTGCGCCTCGCGGGCCTTAAATATGACGCGAAGACCCTGCGGGTGATTGCGGAAGCGAATGGCACTGTACGCGCGGAAGTGACGAAAATCCCGCAGCAATAGTATAGAGCATGATCCCGAAAAGCCTGCCCTCGCGCTTTGACCTGAGGGTGGGAACCGGTTTTCGGAAAAGATCATGCTCCACCAATAATCAGAGCAGGATGAAAATCGGAAGACAAAATCATTCCGGTCTGGCGTGCACTGCGCGTCATACAATTGCGGAAGGCCGGCGCATCAGGCCTTTATGCACGTGGACCATGAGCGCCATGGCGAATAAGGGGGTCGCGAGATTGATGAGAGGAACGGCAACGAACGCCGCGATGAACAAACCTGCGCCGAAGACCATGGACTGATTTTTTCGGCGCAACGATTTCGCTTCCTCGATCGGGTGAAAGCGCATGGCTGCAAGCTCGAAATATTCGCGACCGAGCAGATAGGCGCTGGCGATGAAGAAGATCACCACGCCCAAGCCTGCAAACAGCAGGAAAGGGAGGGCAACGAGATAAACGAGAAAGGCGAGGAGCGCAGTCTTGCCGCCCTGGATGAGGGCAACCGCAGCAGGCAGCGGCGTGCCCGCCGGCTCGGAAGAATAATGCGTTCGTTCCACCTCAAGCGCGATCTCGTCGACAAAAAAACTCCCCACCAGCGCGGTGACTGCCGGCATCAGCAGCACCGAGCCGACCACAATGCCGAGCCCGGCCGCTATGGAAATAAGCCAGGCCAGAATGAGCACGAGCGTGTGCACGTTTGCCCCTAGAGCTGTCTCCAGCCATTGCTCGCCGTAGGATGCGAGCCACACCAGGAGCCGGTGCGCTCCCACCCCGAGAATTGCGATCAGGAGCAGTGCAAGCGCCATTGATTTCATCAGCACTGCGCGAAACGGCGGCGACAGCATTTGCGAGAGCGCAAGCGCGACTGCTTTCAGCAACGTGAGTCTCCTTCGCGAGCCGCTCGGCTCCATCTTGGCTGGCATTGCGGCGGGTCGAGCTGCTAAAAGCATAGAAACAACTTCGGTTCGATGAAAC